>DATFRX010000333.1:0-12394 GCA_035262905.1 Nocardioidaceae bacterium | reverse complement strand
TGAACCAGACGGCGGCGTAGATCATGTTCATCCCGCCGAAGGCCGCGACGACGACCCACACCCAGGTACGCGAGGTGAACGCCGACCAGCCGACGCGGAGGTCGTACAGCATCGACGTCGTCGCCTCACGGGCCATGGCGGGCAGGCGCAACCTCCCCATGCAGTAGGCCGCGAGGAGGAAGCTGACCGCGTCGTAGCCGATCGCCCAGCCGGACCCGACCGTGACGACCAGCAGACCGGCGACGCTGGGTCCGACGACGAAGGCCGCGTTGCGGGCGAAGCCCAACAGCGCGTTGGCCTGCTGGAGATGCGACCGATCGGTCACCTGCGGAGTCGCACCCATCAGGGCCGGGAAGGTGAACGCCACCAGCGTGCCGTTGGCGAACTCGAGCCCGATCAGCATCCACAGCTCGGCGCTGCCGCTGATCAGGAGTACAGCGACCGCCCCCTGCGTGATAGCGGCGCCGACGTGCGACAGCACCAGCACCTGGCTGCGCGAGAACCGATCGGCGATGACGCCGCCGACCAGCATGAGCCCGGCCATCGGGATGCTTCGCGCGGCGAGCACCAGACCGAGGTCGGACGCCTTGCCGGTGAGGTCGAGCACCGCGAAGGCCAGCGCGATCGGTGCCATCGCGTTGCCGAGCAGCGAGGCGGCACGGCCGACGAAGAACCAGCGGAACGGCGCCGTACGCATGGGCGACAGCGACTCTTTCATGGTCATGACTCCCCCTCCGATTTCGGATCGGTCTGCTGCATGCGGAACAGGGCGGTGGTCATCGACACCCGGATCGCACCCTCGGTCCCAGGCGGCTGCGCGGCCCGGTGCAGTCGCATCGATGCCTCTCCAGTCGCCTCGACGACCTCACGCCACACCTCGGGATCGACCCAGAGCTCGGCATCGGTGAACGAACCCTTGCCGGACTCGTACATCGCGTAGCGCCGGACCATCTCGCTGGCGAAGGCCTGCAGGTAGAGCTGCTTGTCGTCGGAGCCCGCGTCCGAACGGTCCTGGTGGGCGCGCTCCTCCCACGGGTGCTTGTAGAGCTTGGCGGTGCCGCCGCGGATCTTGCGCTCGCCGGCCTCCACGACCTCGCCGACCGCCGCCAACTGCCGCAGGTGGTACGAGGCGTTGGCCTGGGTGATGTCGAGTTGGCGGGCGATGTCGGCCGCACTCATCGACGTGCCGGTGAGCAGCGACAGGATCTGCAGCCGGACCGGATGCGCAAGGGCTCGTAGCGAGCTGACCTCCAAAGACATGTTTGGGAGTATGGCTCGATCGCATGCCGACTGTCAAGCAGTTCTTTGGGGGTAGTCGATATGCTGCCCGATAGGCGCGCTTTGCGACCGGGTCAGCCCGCGCGATCGGCGTCGAGGACGGCCGGCTCAGGGGTCGGCTCGGGAGCCGGGCGCCAGCGGCGGAGCCAGGCGAGCAGGTACGGCGTCGCGAGCAGGGCTGCCAGGTCGAACCAGCCGTAGCCGCCGGCCGCGCCCGAGGGCGGATTGCCGATCGGGATCCAGCCGGTCGGGTCGTGCGGCTGCCAGGTCCAGGTGCCGAGGGCGGTGCCGACGATCTCGAGGTACGTCACGACGACGAAGGCGCCGATGTACAGCGGCCGCGACGGCCCCCAGGCGAGGAAGCCGACCAGGCAGCCGAACCAGAGCGCGCCGAGCACGTCCGGTCGCGGACCCCAGAGCAGTCCCCACGCCGCGTACGCGCCACCGGCCACGACGACGGCAGCCACGCAACCGCGCAGGTGCCGGCGTACGAAGTCCGACTGCCCGATGCTCCAGGCCGCCAGGTAGACCAGGCCGTGGCCGGGCGGCACGTACGCGGGGACGTTGTCGAATCGATAGACGTACACCTCGAGCAACGGCGAGCAGATGTACTCCATCGTCGTGGCGAAGACGACCACCACCGAGGTCTGGATCCGGACGGTCGCCGACTCGCGGCGCAACGCGGCCAACAGCAGGATCCAGGTGGCCAGTCCGAGCAGCCGCTGCGTGGTCAGGCTGCCGTGGGCGTCGATGGTCAGCACCACCGCGATCCAGCCCATCATCCACGCCGCGCGCACCGACACATCCTCTCAACAGGCGATTCGCGTCCCTGTCGGACCATGGCGGCCAAACGATAAGCTTCGCAAACCGAACCCTGACGAGGGAGGACCACATGCGGATCAGCGACGTACTCCACTCCAAGGGCAGCACCGAGGTTGCGACGATTCGTCCGGACGCGACGGTCCGAGACCTGCTGGCCGATCTGGCCGCGCGCAACGTCGGCGCCCTCGTCGTCAGCGAGGACGGCTCCAGCGCGATCGGCATCGTCTCCGAGCGCGACGTCGTACGCCGCCTCAACGACGACGACGCCGTCCTGGACGGCCCGGTGTCGGCGATCATGACGACGTCGATCCACGTCGGCTCGCCCGAGGACAGCCTCGACCAGCTGATGACGCTCATGACCGAGCACCGGGTACGCCACGTGCCGGTCGTCAACGAGGGCCGGCTGGTCGGGCTGGTCAGCATCGGCGACGCGGTCAAGCTGCGGCTCGGGCAGCTCGAGTTCGAGCGCGACGAGCTCAACAAGTACGTGTCGGGCGCTCAGTAGCGGATGGCCACGGCGGCGCGACGAGTCTGGTTCGAGCTGCCGCTCTTCGGCACGATCGCGCTCGGCGGCGCGGTCGGAGCCGCCTCGCGCTACGAGATCACCCAGGTCTGGAGCCGTAGCCCGACCGGGTTCCGTGGGCGGTTTTCACGATCAACCTGATCGGCTGCGCCCAGATCGGCGGTTAGGACACTGCTCGTCAGGATCTGGGTGTTTCAGGACCTCAGCCTCTAGGCACCGGGACCAAGGACCCCTCATCGCCCCGGCGAGAAATGTCAGGGTCGGCCCAGAATCGCGATCTCGGGGCCTGCTGACGATGGGGAGGGCAGCATGGCGTCCGCCTACAACGACTCGAGCGCCGAGCCGGACACCGTTGTTCTCATCCATGGCCTCTGGCTCACTCCGAGATGCTGGGAGCACTGGGTCGGCCACTACGCGGACGCCGGATTCCACGTCGTGACTCCGGCCTGGCCGGGCATGGAGATCGAGGTCGAGGCGCTGCGGGACGACCCGTCGGTCATGGCCGGCCTCGGTGTCGGCGAGGTGGCCGATCACATCGAGCGGCTGGTCCGGCAGCTGTCCCCTCCGCCGATCCTCATCGGCCACTCGATCGGCGGCCTGATCGTGCAACTCCTGCTCGACCGCGGCCTCGGAGCCGCCGGTGTCACGCTGCATTCGGCGCCGGTCAAGGGCGTCTACCGACTGCCGCTGTCCAGCCTCCGATCGTCGCTGCCGGTGTTACGCAGTCCGGCCAACCGCACCCGTACGGTTGCACTGACCCACCAGCAGTGGCGCTATGCCTTCGCGAACACGCTCACCGCGACCGATGCCGAGGCGGCGTACGAGCGCTATCACGTCCCGGCGCCGGGCCGACCGATCTGGCAGGCCGCGACCGCCAACCTGCGACCGCGATCGCCGACCCGGGTCGACTTCCGCTATCACCGCGCTCCCCTGCTCATGATCGCCGGCGGCGCCGACCACACGGTCCCGGCCGCGCTGTGCCGCGAGAACGCCAGGCGCTATCGCCGGTCGAGCTCGATCACCGAGTACCACGAGTTCCCCGGCCGACCGCACTTCACGACCGGTGCGTCGGGCTGGGAAGACGTCGCCGACTACGCGCTGGACTGGGCCGTCGCACACACCCGCGCCGAGGCGGATCGATCGAGGCCGAGTCCCTAGCTGAGATCGCGACGGTGCGGCGGCGGTTTTCGATCCCCGGGTCCGCGGGCTGGACGGTCGACGGCTGCGAGATAGGCCTCGATCTCGGCGATCCCACGCATCGCCTCGTCATGGGTCTCGGCGTCCCCGTGCGCGTCGAGACGGCTCGGTCTCGCAGTCGCCGACAGATAGCCCGCGCACCAGTAAGAACCCAGTGCCGTCAGGCCGGCCAACAAGGCCCGGCAGAGTCGAATAGGCAAGGTACGGACCCAAGTCCGGCGTCGATCGCTCACCGCTCACCTCCGCGATGTGGACCCCCGCCCGGTACCCCTAACGTTACCCCTAAATGCATAGCAGGAACACGGTTTCTGAACGGCAAGTCAGAACAACTGATCCACCAGCGTCGACAAGTGCCGCAGGAGGGGTACGGCCAGCGCGCGCTCGGAGTCGTCCAGGCGATCCCACGCGCCCGCGAACTGCTGAGCGACCACGGCCCGCTTCTCGGCCAGCAGCCGCTCGCCGCGTGGCGTCAGGGTGAGCACGCGACGCCGGCCGTCGCCGTCGGCTGCCCTGCGGCGGACCAGACCGTCCCGTTCGAGTGCGGCCGCGCTCCGGGTCACGGTGGGCTGACTCAGGCTGGTGAAGTCGGCGACCGCGCCGATGCCGTCGGCGCCGCACTCCTCGATCGCGTCGAGCAGCACCAACTGGGGCACGGTCACATCGTCGAACAGCGGCTGCATCCGACCGCGCGTACGACGGGCGGACGCGAGGAACGAGAGCATCGCGTCGGCGAACTCGAGCGCCTCGCCGTCGGTGCTCCCGGCACGTCCCAGTCCGAGCACGCGCTCCGGACGATTCAGCATCGCCATGGCACTCCCTGGGTCACCTGGTGCTTCTTCCTCAGACCGTACGCCCTGACCAGGCCGGGTGCGGTCGTTCGCCACTCCCTGTGCCGCCTGTCGCCGATCGGCGGAATGATGGCATCGTGACCGACTCGCGGCTGTTCGTGCTGATGGGCTCCGGGGAGACCAGTCCGACCATGGTCGACATCCACCGGGACGTTGTGAAGCGACTGGACGGCGACGGCCGCCCGACCGGGTTGCTGCTCGACACGCCGTACGCCTTTCAGGAGAACGCGCCGAGCATCTCGGCCAAGGCGCAGCAGTACTTCGCGGAGAGCGTGGGCCTGACCGTCGACGTCGCGCCCGCCGATGCCGAGTCGGCGGCAGTCGGGATCCGGACGGCGGACTGGGTCTTCTCCGGCCCGGGCAGCCCTACCTACGCCCTCGACATCTGGCGCGAAGGGCCGGTGCAACGGGCCCTCCAGGAGCGGCTCCGGGCCGGCCGCGGCATCACCGTGCTCGCGTCGGCAGCGGCCGTCACGGTCGGCGCCAAGGCGTTGCCGGTCTACGAGATCTACAAGGTCGGCGCGACGCCGTACTGGATGCCGGGTCTCGGACTCACCGACGAGTTGGGCCTCGACGTCGTCGTGATCCCGCACTACGACAACACCGAGGGCGGTACCCACGACACGCGCTACTGCTACCTCGGTGAGCGCCGGCTCACGGTGCTAGAGGCCGAGCTGGCAGACGACGGCGGTGTGCTCGGCATCGACGAGCACACCGCGGTCATCATCGACCTCGACAGCGAGACCCTCGAAGTGCACGGTCGCGGCAGTTTCACCGTCCGGCGGGCCGGACAGAGCTCGGTCCTGCCGAGCGGCAGCGAGCTCACCCTGACGGCACTGCGGGCCATGCTGGCCGGCGTCTCGGCCCCGCCCACGACGGTTCCCTCGCGCGAGTCCGCGGCTCGACCAGCGCCGGCCACCCGCACCCTGGTCGAGATCACCCGCGAGGCCGAGGCGCGGTTCGACGCCGCCCAAGCCGACCGGGACGCCGCCATCATGGTCGAGTCGATCCTCGACCTCGAGACGGCCATCCGCGACTGGTCCGCCGACACCGAGCAGGACGAGGGCACCGACCTCGCCCGCGACGTCCTGCGCGGCCTGGTGATCCGGCTCGGCGAGGCCGCGACCGACGGCCTCCGCGATCCCGACGACGTCATGCGTCCGCTGGTCGATCCCCTGCTGTCGTTGCGCGAGCGACTTCGCGACGGCGCGGCCTATCAGACCGCCGACGAGATCCGGAACATTGTCGCCGAGGCAGGCATCGAGGTGCACGACACCGACGCCGGCCCGGAGTGGTCGACGGCCGGTCGCGACTGATTCGCACGACGCCCATACCGTGGTCGCCATGACCGAGGACGTCGCGCAACTGCTCGTACGCTGTCTCGAGGCCGAAGGAGTGGAGTACGTCTTCGGCATCCCCGGCGAAGAGAACATCCGCTTCGTCGACGCGTTGTCCAAGTCGTCAATCCGCTACGTCCTGGTACGCCACGAGCAGGGCGCCTCGTTCATGGCCGAGATGTACGCGCGCGTCACCGGCAAGGCCGGCGTCTGTTCGGCGACGCTGGGGCCGGGTGCGATCAACATGCTGCAGGGCGCGGCCGACGCGACGACCAACAGCACTCCGCTCGTCGCGATCTCCGCCCAGGGCGCGCTGTCGCGGATCCACAAGGAGTCGCATCAGGTCATCGACCTGGTCGCGATGTTCGATCCGGTGACGCAGTGGGCCGAGCCGATTCTGGTGCCGGACGCCGTGCCCGAGATCGTCCGCAAGGCGTTCAAGACAGCGCAGAGCGAGCGACCCGGCGCAGTGTTCTTCTCGCTGCCGGAGGACATCGAGTCTGCGACGCCGAGCCGGCCGCTGGAGCCGCTGCCGATCAGCGCGCCCCGCGCGGATGCGCCGTCCGCAGCTCAGATCGAGCGCGCCGTACAGGTCCTGGCCGACGCCGAGAACCCGGTCGTGCTGGCCGGCCACGGCGCGGCTCGGGCCAATGCCTCGGCCGCCCTGATCCGCTTCTCCGACCAGCTGAACGTACCGGTGGCGACGACGTTCCACGGCAAGGGCGTCTTCCCCGACGACCACGACAACGCGCTCGGCGCGGTCGGCTTCATGCATCGCGACTACTCGAACTTCGGCTTCGAGAACGCCGACGTCATCGTGTGCGTCGGCTACGAGCTGCAGGAGTTCGACCCGGTCAAGATCAACCCGAACGCCGACAAGCGCATCCTGCACCTGCACCGCTTCCCGGCCGAGACCGACGCGCATTACCCAGTCAGCGTTGGCATCCAGGCCGACATCTCGCAGACCCTCGATGCGCTCGCCTCGGTCTGCACGCGACGATTCGAGAGCACGATCGACGACCGGATCCGCGAGCTGCTCGCCGGTGAGCTCGACTACGGCCGGAGCAACGATGCGTTCCCGCTGGTGCCGCAACGGGTGGTCGCCGACGTACGCGAGGCGCTGGCGCGTGACGACATCGTCCTGGCCGACACCGGCGCCGGCAAGATGTGGATGGCGCGGCTCTATCCGACCTACGAGCCGGACACCTGTCTGGTCTCGAACGGCCTGTCTGCCATGGGATTCGCGCTCCCCGGCGCGATCGGCGTCAAGCTGGCCCGACCCGACCGGCGGGTGCTCGCGATGATGGGCGATGGGGCGTTCCTGATGAACTCCCAGGAGCTCGAGACCGCCGTACGCGAGGACGTGCCGCTGGTCGTCCTGGTGCTGGTCGACGACGAGTACGGCCTGATCACCTGGAAGATGGAGCTCGACCTGGGCCGGCACAGCGACACCCGATTCGGCAATCCCGACCTGGTGACCTACGCCGAGAGCTTCGGCGCCCGCGGCCACCGGGTCGAAGCCGCCGATCAGCTGCTGCCGATCCTGCGACAGGCGCTGGCCGACGACGGCGTGTCGGTCATCGCGTGCCCGATCGACGCCAGCGAGAACCTGCGCCTCACCGATCGGCTCGGCACCCTGGAGGACGGGTTCTGACCAAGCGCGGGCCGGCGTCACTTGGCCCGAAACGCACCGGCGATCAGCGCCTGGTCGATCCCCGGCGTCTCCAGGCCCGTCGCGTAGCGGTAGATCACGGCCTTCACGTACGCCATGATCGCGCTGAAGACCGTGCCGAGCGCGATCATCGCGAGCACGCCGAGCCCGATCAGGACGCCGCCGCCGACCTCCCTGCTGGTGCCACCACCGGTCACGAGCCAGATGCCGATCCCGACGGCCGCGATCGCCGGCAGCCAGAGCACGAACGCGATAAGGCCGAACCGGATGGTCGACCGCAGGCTGGGACCCCAGGTGTCGCGCAGCACCGAGACCGACCGCTTCACCGCACTGATCGGACCGACGTCCTCTGCGACGAGGACGGGCACGACCAGGAAGGTGGCGATCCCCCAGGCGATACCGCCGAGCGCCCCGAGGATGGCCCCGAGCGATCCGAGCCGATCCGCGATCAGGCGCAGCACCAGGCCGACGGTCGTCGCCACCACGGCCCAGGTGAGGATGCGGCGGCGGCGCTGCCAGGCCATCGACAGCACGCTCGACCGGGTGGGGTCGCGCCCCTCGGCCCGCTCGTTGGCGCCGATGACCAGGGCTGCCTGGAAGAAGATCGCGACCAGGGTCCCGGCGAACGAGCCGAGCACCAGGCCGATCCCGAACGCCAGCTCGTTCCCGTCCTGGCCGCTGATCAGCCAGCCGAGGGCATAGCCCGGGATGAAGAAGAGGACCGAGGCGACGATCGCGATCACTGCTCCGACGAACGGCAGCGCGATCAGGTCCTTGTCCTGACGAAGCATCCGCCAACTCGCCCCGAGCAGAAGCTTGCCGGTCGCCTGGTGGCCTCGCGCACCGCGATGCCGCGCTGAACCCCCTGCAGCCATGGTGTTACCTCCCGTTTCGGCGCGTACGCCCGAGCGTCACGTCGTCCTGCTCCCACGGATCGCGCACCCGAGGACGCGGCCTCGGAGAGCCGATCCGGCTGTCCTTCCACCGGTCAGTGGGTCATGGATCGACGACCACCGGCAAGAGCCATTGGTCCCAAGCCGCCCCGAGCTGTCAGTCCGTAGGCGGGCGCAAACAGTCGGTCAGCGTGGACCGATCCTCGCGAGCACCGACACGCTCTTCACGCCGTACTCCGCGCTGGCGTTCCGGGCCCGATCGGAGATGAACTCGTACGCGTTCTCCCGTACTCGCTCGACGACGAAGCCGGCCGACTCGATCGCCCGCAGATAGGACTCCTGCTGGGCGGCGCCGCCGATGCAGGCCGCCCAGAGGTCTGCGTTGCTGACGATGGCCTCGGTGAGCGGACGCTCGGTGATGATGTCGGCGATCGCCATCCGACCGCCCGGTCGCAGGACCCTGGCGGCCTCGGCGAACACCGCTGCCTTGTCCGGGCACAGGTTGATCACCCCGTTCGAGATCACGCAGTCGGCACTGCCGTCGTCGATCGGCAGCTCCTGGATACGGCCGGCCCGGAACTCGACCTGAGTCGCGTCGTGGCCGGCGGCCTGAGCCTTGGCCTTCTCGAGTTGTTCGACGGTGAAGTCGACGCCGATCACCCGGCCGGACGGACCGACCAGACCGGCGGCGTAGAACGCGTCCATCCCGGATCCGCTGCCCAGATCGACGACCGACTCCCCCGGCTTCAGGTCTGCGAAGTCGAAGAAGTAGCCGACACCCGCGAACGACCGCACCGCCTCGGCCGGCAGGACGTCCAGCGGATCCGCGTCGTAGCCGACCGCGATCGCGACCTTGTGGCCGAGCTCGAAGTGGAAGGTCCCGCCAGGGTGGAGGGCGACGTCCCGGTACATCTGCTTGACCTTGGTCTCGAGCTCCCGTTCGTTCACCGTGGCCACTGCCACCACCGCCCTCGTCGTGGTTCCCTGGTAGTCGGTAGACGTTCGCGTGGGCGCGCGCCATTGCATGGGACCCGGATGCAATAAAGGACGTCGCCGGAAACGTCTACATCAGATGGCGCCGCTGATGGCCAGGCCACAGACAAGGACGGGGCGAATGGGCGACTTCCGTGACCTCGCCCGTGACCAGCTGCCGCGGCTGTACTCCATCGCCCGGCGTCTGGTCGGCGACGAGGCCGAGGACGCGGTCCAGGAGTGTCTGCTCAAGGCGTACAAGAGCTACGACCAACTCCGCGACGCCGACGCCGGACCGGCCTGGCTGGTGAGCATCCTGGTCAACTGCTGCCGCGACTCCGGACGCGCCCAGGCCCGGATCCCACGACCGGTCGACTTCGACGAGCTGGAGCAGTTCTCGCTCTACCGCAAGATCGCCTACGAGGACCCCTATCCGTACTCCGACTCGCTGCACCTGGACTTCCTCGCCGGCTTCGGGCCCGAGGACGTACGAGCGGTGCTGCTGCGGATGCCGGAGCTGTACCGGGTGCCGCTGGTGCTGGTCTACATGGACGGGTTCCTGGCCAAGGAGGTGGCTCGGATGCTCGGTGCGCCGTTGGGCACCGTGCTGGCCCGGCTGCATCGGGGCCGCAAGCTCTTCGAGAAGGAGCTGTGGAGCTACGCCGAAGTGAACGGCCTGACCCGGGAGGTGCGGCGATGATCAGCTGTCACGAGGCGGTCAGCCAGCTGTGGGAGTACCTCGACAACACGGTCGGCGAGGTCGATCGCGCCAAGGTCGAGGAGCACCTGGCTCGGTGTCGCCGCTGCTGCGCCGAGCTGGAGTTCGCCCACGAGCTGCGACGCACCCTGGCCAACGGCGCCACCGTCGATGTGCCGCCCGACGTACTGACCCGACTGCACCAGACCCTGGAAGAGCTGGGCCCATGAACCGTGACCTGATGTACGCCGCCGAAGTGAAGGCCTTGGTCCGAGACGCCTATCGAGACGTGCCGGCCACCACCGAGATCGTCGCCCGCAAGCTCTACAAGCCCGACGAGCTCGAATCGGTGCCTCAGGCCGCAATCGATCGGGCGCTTGGCGTCGCGAACCACCTGAGCTTCGCCGACATCGACGCCGGCGACACCGTGCTGGACATCGGCTGCGGCGGCGGCATCGACACGGTCCTGGCCGCCCGACGTACCGGCCCGGACGGCCGGGTGATCGCCCTCGACTTCCTGCCGGAGATGCTCGACCGCACTCGCGCTGTAGCCGCGGCCGCCGGCCTGACCAACGTGGAGCCGCTCGAGGGCGAGATGGAGGCGATCCCGCTTCCGGACGACAGCGTCGACCTGGTGATCTCCAACGGCGTGATCAACCTGTCCGCCCGCAAGGCCCGCGTGCTGGCCGAATGCGCCCGGGTGTTGCGTTCCGGTGCGCGGCTGTGTGTGTCGGACCTGACCGTGGAGCAGGACGACCTGCCACCGGAGATCCTCACGCAGCCCGCGGCCTGGGCCGGCTGCATCGCCGGTGCGCTCGCCGAGGCCGACTTCATGCACCGGCTCGACAAGGCCGGCTTCGCCGACATCGACGTCGTCTATCGCGAACCGCTCAGCATCGACGACTGCGCCCTCTACCCGCTGTTCTCCCCCGACGTGATCGATCTGATGCGGCAGCTGATCCCGGCCGATCGCCATGGCCGCGTCGCGGTCGCGATCGTCGTGCGCGCTCGGGTCCGGTGACGCCGCCCAGGCAGCGGACTAGAGTCGCCTAGGCTGCTCCCATCGCCCACGCAGCGCGCAGAACGGGGATCTGTCATGGCGAGCCCTCTCGTCGAGACCAAGCTCTACATGCCGAGGCTTCGGCGCGACCTGGTCGCCCGTCCACGACTGCGCGATCGCCTGAGCCGCGGATCCCAGTCGCGGCTGACCGTCGTGTCCGCTCCGGCCGGCTTCGGCAAGACGACGGTGCTGATCGACTGGCTCTCGGCCGCGCCGGCGGAGGAGCAAGCCGTGGCGTGGCTCTCGCTCGACGAGGGCGACAGCGACCCGGCCCTGTTCTGGACCTACCTGATCACCGCCCTTCAGACCGCGGCTCCCGGCGTCGGCGCCAGCGCGCTGCCCCTGCTGCAGTCGGCCCGGCCACCGATCGAGACTGTCCTGACCACGGTGCTCAACGAGCTCCGGACCCTGCCGTACGAGCTCTACGTCGTGCTCGACGACTATCACCTCGCCGACGGTCCGGGCATCCAGTCGGGTATGGCGTTCTTGCTCGACCATCTCCCGCCGCAGGTGCATCTGGCGATCAGCACCCGATCCGATCCGGCTTTGCCGCTGGCACGGCTGCGGGCCCGTGGGGAGCTGGTCGAGCTTCGTAGCCTGGACCTTCGCTTCACGCCCGACGAGGTGGCGGCGTACGTCAGCGAGGCCGGCGGGTTCGAGCTCTCCGAGTCCGACGTCGAGACGCTGGAGGCGCGTACCGAGGGCTGGATCGCCGCAGTGCAGCTGGCTGCCTTGTCCATGCAAGGACGCGACGACGTCTCCGGTTTCATCGCCGGCTTCGCGGGGGACGACCGCTACGTCGTCGACTACCTCGTCGAGGAGGTCCTGAGCCGCCAGCCCGACCGGACACGTACGTTCCTGCTCCGGACGTCCATCCTGGATCGGCTCAGCGGCCCGCTGTGCGATGCGGTCACCGAGGAGTCCGACGGGAAGGGCACGCTCGAGTCGCTCGATCGGACGAATCTGTTCGTGATCCCGCTCGACGACAGCCGCCGCTGGTACCGCTACCACCATCTGTTCGCCGACGTCCTGCAGACCCATCTGCTGGACGAGCGACGCGACGAGGTCTCGGCACTCCATCGGCGAGCCAGCGAC
>DATFRX010000332.1:0-3923 GCA_035262905.1 Nocardioidaceae bacterium | reverse complement strand
GAGGCAGGGACTGCCGAGGCGGTCGGCGCCATTGACGTGGCAGCCACGATCCTCGAACTCGTCATCGTCGTCGTGACCGCCATGGTGCTCGCGGACCGAAGCGTCAACGAATCGCGGGCCGCCCAGCTGGGCCTGGTGCCGCTTGGCCTGGCCATCGTGGGCATCAGCAGCGCGGTGATCTTCGCCGGCGCTGACTACACTCATGACGAGCACGCCGCCGAGCATGCCCACGGAGATCATGCGCATGGTGACCATGCCACCGAGACCGGCGACCATGCGCACGGCGCGCACGCCGGCCACCACATGGTCGGCGGATCGGGGGAGCCGGATCCGGTCCAGCTCGAGTTCATCCGCAAGGCGATGCAGAAGTATCAGTCGGTCGACGTCGCCTACGCCGCCGGCTGGCAGCAGGAGCATCCGGACTGGCCTCGGATCGGCGCCCACTTCTACCGCGGCGGCGACTGGGCCGGCTCGTTCCCCGCACGGCCCGGGCTCGACATCGGCGACCCCGAGTTCCTGATGTACTCCAAGCTGCTCACCGGCAAGTGGCAGCTGGTCGCGGTCGCGTACGTCCTCGACCAGGCGCGCTACCCGCAGCCGCCCACCAACCTGACCGGTGCGGTCTATCACCAGCACACCTGGACCTGCATGGTCGACGGTGAGGAGCTCGAGCAGGAGGACTACGGCGTCGTGTCGCGCCAGGAATGCAGCGAGATGGGCGGCCGCTGGTCACCCGGTGGCGTGTGGATGACTCACGTGTGGCTGATCGACAACCCGAAGGGCGTCTTCGCCGAGGCCAACCCCGCACTCGTCGCCGGGTAGCCTCGCTGCCCATGACCGACGCCAGGGTCGTACGCCTGCCCACGACCGATGACCTCGAGCGGGCTGTCGGGGTCGTACGCCGCTATCTGCGTCCGACGCCGCTCGACGAGGGACTCGAGCCGTCCGAGCCGCTGCTGAAGCTCGAGTCGATGCAGCCGACCGGTTCGTTCAAAGTCCGGGGCGCACTGAGCGCGCTCACCAACGTGGACCGCGACACGCCGGTGGTCACCGCGTCGGCCGGCAACCACGGGCTCGGCATGGCCTACGCCGCCCGCCGGCTCGATCGTCCGGTCACCGTCGTCGTGTCGACCAAGGCGTCGCCCGCCAAGGTCGAGGCGTTGCGCCGACTCGGCACGGAGCCGGTCCAGGTGGGGACGTCCATCGAGGACGCCGAGGCGCATGCGATGGAGCTCGCCCGCGACGGTGCGCACTACGTCTCGCCCTACAACGATCCCGACGTCATCGCGGGCCAGGGCACGATCGGCATCGAGCTCGCCGAACAGACCGACGGGCCGCTGACCGTGGTCAGCCCGATCGGCGGCGGGGGACTGACCTCCGGACTGTGCCTGTGGGCCTCCACCCGTCCGGGTGTACGGCTGGTCGGCGTCGAGTCGGAGCTGTCGACGCCGGTCTCGACGTCGATCCGAGCCGGTGGCTGGGTCGAGACCGAGATCGGCCCGACCATCGCGGACGGACTCAGCGGCAACGTCGAGCAGGGGTCGGTGACCATCGAACTGATCGGCCGTCATGCCGATCAGCTGCTCACCGTCAGTGAGTCCGAGATCCGCGACGCGATGCGCTGGCTGGCGTCTCGCCGCGGCCTGGTCGCCGAGGGAGCCGGTGCGACCGCGGTCGCCGCCGTACTCGCCGAAAAGGTCGCCGCCGAGGGACGAGTCGTCGCGCTGGTGTCGGGACGCAACATCGCACTGCCGCTCTACGCCGCGCAGCTGGCCTGAAACCGGCGTTATCCAACGCATACCTATGCACTGGCGCGTACCGGTACCCTGGTCGCACCACGACTCAGCCCGTGACGTACGGGCACGGAGGAATGATGCAGAGCAACAACCCTGTCTTCCGGAACAGCGACGCCTTCAACGGTCGCTCGACCTACACCAACCCCTCGGGTTACACCGACCCCTCGACCTGGTCCACCGGCGGCAACGTCGGCGGCGCCACCGGCGCACCGCCGACCGTCGGCGATCGCATCACGATCGACAGCGTCGTCCAGAAGACCGGGATCACGCTCGGCGTGATCGTGGTGTTCGCGTTCATCACCTGGATCGGCACCGGCGACCTCAACGCCCAGGACGATCTGGCCCAGCTCGCCGGACTGTCGCTGATCGGCGGCGGTATCGCCTTCATCCTGTCCATGGTCAACTCGTTCAAGCGCGTGATCAGCCCCGCGTTGGTGCTGGCCTTCGCCGCGGCCGAAGGAGTGGCGCTGGGCGCGATCTCGAAGGCGTTCGAGAACTGGTACGACGGCGTCGTGTCCGCCGCGGTCCTCGGCACGATCGCCGCGTTCGCCGGCACGCTGGCGGCCTACAAGGTGCTCAACATCAAGGTCGGCGACAAGTTCCGGCGTGGCGTGATCGCGGCGATGTTCGGGTTCATCGGCCTGGTGTTCATGGACTTGCTGCTGTCCCTGTTCAACGTCGACCTCGGCCTCAACGGCTTCGGCACGCTCGGCCTGCTGATGTCCATCGCCGGTCTGATCCTCGGTGTGCTGATGTTGATCCTCGACTTCGACTTCGTCGAGCAGGCGATCGCCGCCGGCGCGCCGGAGCGGGAGTCGTGGCGAGCCGCCTTCGCGCTGGCCGTGTCGCTGGTCTGGATCTACACCAACCTGCTGCGGATCCTCGCCATCTTGCAGAGCGACTAGAAGTCAGGGCGACGATCCGTCACTCGGACAGTCACCGTCCGCCACTGCGACAGACCGTCCCAAAGACACCGACCATCCGTCAGCTGGCAGGCCCAACTGGCGGATGGTCGCGTTAGAGAAAGAGTGTTCGCCGGTCAGGCGAAGGAGCGACGTGAGCGTCGCAGGGTGTGCTCGTGCACGATGGCCGTCGCATGGCCGTGCGCGATGCCGTACTCGTCGCGCAGCCAGTTGACCCGATCCTCGAAGCGCCCGAAGGCGGGACCCGCCTCGAGGTCTCGGAACCACTCCGGAAGTTCTTTGCCGGTCGCTTGGGGAACCCTCGCGACCAGGAGCTGATGGGTCTCTTCGGAGTGGTGTAGGGCCATCGTGTACCTCCCGACGAGCTCGTAGGTCGAGCGTGCCTGATCCGATCGGGTCAGGCAAGGGTTGACATCGCCCAAATCCTGTGCGTCTTTCGGCCGAACGGCAGGTGGTCGCCGGTTGGCGACGGAAGGCTACGGTCCGCAGGCGACCGCCGTCGTACGGACCGGGCCGCACTTCTAGGCTGTGCGTCGTGGAGTACGTGAACTCACTGGTCGACCTGGTCGGCAACACCCCGCTCGTACGGCTGTCGAAGGTCACCGACGGCGCCCCCGGCATGGTGCTCGCCAAGGTCGAGTACTTCAATCCCGGCGGCAGCGTGAAGGACCGGATCGCGCTCCGGATGATCGAGGCCGCCGAGGCCGACGGGCGGCTGCGTCCCGGTGGCACGATCGTCGAGCCGACCAGCGGCAACACCGGCGTCGGACTCGCGATCGTCGCCCAGTCGCGCGGCTATCACTGCGTCTTCGTGTGCCCGGACAAGGTCAGCGAGGACAAGCAAAATGTGCTGACCGCCTACGGCGCCGAGGTGGTGGTGTGTCCGACCGCGGTCCCGCCGGAGCATCCCGACTCCTACTACAGCGTCTCGGACCGGCTGGTCCGCGAGATCGAGGGCGCCTGGAAGCCGGACCAGTACTCCAACCCGGAGAATCCCCGCTCGCACTACGAGACGACCGGGCCCGAGATCTGGCGCCAGACCGAGGGCAAGGTGACCCACTTCGTGGCGGGCGTCGGCACCGGCGGCACGATCTCCGGCGTGGGCCGTTACCTCAAGGAGGTCAGCGACGGCCGGGTCCAGATCGTCGGGGCGGACCCGGAGGGATCGGTCTACTCCGGCGGCACCGGGCGGCCCTACCTGGTC
>DATFRX010000331.1:0-4814 GCA_035262905.1 Nocardioidaceae bacterium | reverse complement strand
CTGCGAAGCGGTTCGGCAACGAGACCCGGGACCGCGCGCGAACCGTTACCGGGCGGCTGTCCAACGAGATCGCGCAGCGGACGCGTCGCCGCGGAGCCGACGAGGGCTTCGACGACTCCGACTGATCGCAGACGCACGAGGCGTGGATGTTCGAGCCCCTCCCCGCTCTCGACGCAACGTGAGATACCCAGAACAAGCGTTCTAGCGTGCTAGCTTCCCGGAGTGCGCTTGGACTTCAGCCTCCGCGGCCTCGATGGGCAGGTCGACGTCGACCTCACGCCGGTGGCGGATCGAGATGCGGTCGGCTCCTGGCCGGCGCCACCTGGACTTCCGGCCTGCGAGGCGACGATCAGCTATCCGGGTCGCGGCTACCACGGCATCTTCGGCTGGGTACAGCTGGTCTGCTCGACGGACAACAACAGTGGCGGCCGTGAGTACGAGATGGACCCGCTCGGGCTGCTCGGCGACGTCGACCATCCGTTCTGCTTCTTCGGCATCAGGCCGACCCTGTTCGATGCCCCGTCTCGTGACCCCGCGCCGGACATGGACTGGCTCGCGCACAGCTTCCTCGCCATCATCGACTGGGCGCAGCTGGATCGGGTGATCGCGATTCTCGGCTTCTCCTGGGGCTTCCGCCTCACCGGGGGAAGGGCCGAGATCACGCCGGTCGAGGCGTTGGACGCTGCTGCCTGGGACGGCCACCTCGACCTGTTCGCCAGGACCTACCCAGCGTGGACGTTCGCACCCGGCTTCAACAGCTGACACGCATCAGTCGGCGTATCAGTGACCGGCTGCGCACTGGGCAGCGCGGGCCTGCATCGTCGTGCGCTCCACGCCGTTCTGCGTCATCGCGGCGGCCCGCAGGAAGTGCTCGCGAGCCTGCTCATGCTGTCCGGCGCGACACAGCAGATCGCCCGCGACGGCCGACAGGTGGTGGTAGTCGCGCATACCCGGTTCCTCGAACAGCGGCATGACGATCTCGAGACCGGCCTCCGGCCCGAAGGCCTGCGCGGTCGCGACTCCCCTGTTGAGCTCGACGACCGGCGTCGGGTTGATCCGGGCCAGTCCGTCGTAGAGCGCGGTGATGCGTTCCCAATCGGTGTCGTCGGCGACAGCAGCTCGGGCATGGCAGGCCGCGATCGCCGCCTGGAGCGCGTACGGGCCGACCGTGCCGCCGAGCTGTTCGATGCGATCGATGTTCGCCAGGCCGCGCTGGATCAGGAGCCGGTCCCAGCGGTTGCGGTCCTGGTCGAGCAGGAGCACGGGCTCGCCGTCGGGTCCGGTGCGCGCTCGGAGTCGCGACGCATGAAGCTCGATCAGGGCGAGCAGGCCCAGCGTCTCGGTGTCCGACGGCGTCAGAGCGGCCAGCATCCGGCCGAGCCGGAGCGCCTCGGCGCACAGGTCGCCCTGCATCCACTGTTCTCCGCTAGTCGCCGAGTAGCCCTCGTTGAAGACCAGGTAGATGACCTCGCGTACGGCGTCGAGCCGGGCCGGCCGCTCCGACTCGGGAGGCAGCTCGAACCGTACCTTCGCCGCGGCGAGCGTCCGCTTGGCCCGGACGATCCGCTGGGCGATCGTCGGAGCCGGAGTCAGGAACGCCCGAGCGACGTCGTCGGTGCTTAGGCCGCAGACCAGCTTGAGGGTCAGGGCCGACCGGGCATCCGGCGACAGGATCGGATGGCATGACATGAAGATCAGGCCGAGCAGATCGTCCGCGAGGTCGCCGTCGACGATCTCGTCGAGATCGTGCTCCACCGCCTGACGTTGGGAGGCGGCCGCGAGCTGGTACTTGCCGCGCTGGGTGTCACGGCGGCGGATCCGGTCGATGGCGATGAACTTCGCGGTCGTGTTCAGCCAGGCCGCCGGGTTGTCGGGCACGCCGTCCTGCCGCCACTTCTCGATCGCCGTCACGAACACGTCCTGGGCCACCTCCTCTGCCATGTCGAGGTCACCGACCCGGCGCATCAGCCGGGCGATCAGACGCGGGGACTCGACGCGCCACAGGGTCGCCACCCGCTGCTCGAGCTCGTCCTCGGCCGGCTGGCGTGAGGAGAAGGTCCCGGTGTCGTCGGTCATGACGCTGTGGCGGTCGAGTCCCGCGTACTACTGCGAACCCTGCTGCAGGTCTTCGTACTCCATGACCTTGCGTACGTCGACCCGCTCGGTGCCGACGAGCAGAGCGAACTTGCGGGCGTGTTCGACGGCCTCGGCGAGCGAGTCGACCTCGAGGATCGCGAAGCCGGCGATCAGCTCCTTGGCCTCGGCGAACGGGCCGTCGATCACGCGCACCTTGCCCTCGTTGACCTCGATCCGGGCGCCCTTCGAGCTCGACTGAACTCCCTCGCCGCTAAGGAGGACGCCGGACATCGCCGCCTCCTTCATGTACTCGCCGATCGCCGCCTGCTGCTCGGGGCTGGGGAGGACGCCGTCCTCCATCTCCTGGGTCTGGTAGTGCATCACCATGTAGCGCACGGTCGTCTCCTCGTGAGGTGTGATGGGGCCATTGTGCGTGCGGTCACTGGCCGCCGGCGTCGTCGGGCTTGGCCTCGGCGTCGTCAGCGCGGGTGTAGACCAGGTGCAGCACGCCGCTGTCGAACGTCGTTGACGACTCCAGCTTGAGCGGGATGGTCGCGCCGTCGGCGAAGAGCCGCTTGCCGTGACCGACGACGATCGGGTGGACCAGCAGGTGCAGCTCGTCGACCAGCCCCTGCTCGAGCAGCCAGCGCACCAGCGTGGCGCTGCCGGTCGTGCCGAGACCGGTGTCGGCCTTGAGCTTGGTCAGCTCGGCTGCCACGTCACCCGAGACGATCGTGGAGTTCTCCCAGGTCGTCTCGGTCAACGTGCTCGACACGACGTACTTGCGGGAGCTGTTCATGACCTTCGTCGTCGGGTCGTCGGGGTCGGCGTTCGGCCAGTACGCCGCGAACTCGTCGTAGGTCTGGCGACCGATCAGCATGGCCTCGTTGTTCATGAGCTCGCCGACGACGGCGCCCATCTGGTCGTCGAAGTACGGGAAGTGCCACTTCTCAGGCGATTCGATGACGCCGTCGAGCGAGATGAAGACGCCGGACTTGATGTAACCCATCGTGATTCTCCTTGGTGGTCGGGCCGGAGCCCGTGGGGATGTTGTCACCCGGTCTGCCGAACGACGACGGCCTGGATCGACATCGCCTCCAAAGAATTTTGAGGTTTCTGTTCGCCGGTGCCGCGACTAGCGCGGAAGGTCCTTGTGGGACGGCACCTGGTTGGCGTCGATCGAGGCTCGTTCGGCGTCGGTCAGTCCGGCAGCGGCCAGGATCCGCTGGACGACGGCGTTCTTGCCCTGGCCGTAGTCGTCGATGTCCGATGTCGTGGCGCCGACCCGCTTCTTCACCGCGGAGTACTCGTCCCGCAGCGCGGCGTCGGAGCGCAGGACGTCCCGGACGGCAAGGTGGTTGCGCAACGACAGGGAGCCTTCGACGACGACGTATGTGTTGGTCCGGACGAGCCGCTCGGGTGCCCGGAAGGCCCATCGCTGTGGGATGCCCAACTCCCCCAGCGGCGCGAAGCCGAGCCCGACGAGGACCGACGTGGCCGGCTCCACCTGGTCCGCGGCCACGACGATGTCGCAGTCGATCACCGGCTTCGCCGCGAGTCCGGGCACGGAGGTGCTGCCGACGTGCTCGATCGCCAATACGGGCACACCGGCGGCCGTCACCGCGTGCGCGTACTCAGCGCGCAGGGACTCGAACTGTTTCGGCCAGGCCGGGTCGTAGTCGACGACGGTGATCACGGCGACCCACTCTAGGCAGGCTCACTCGATCAGGGTCGGCGCATCCCCGGACGGTCTGGCCCGATGACCGGAGCGAGTCGCGCCGGCACCGGCCGTGACGACCAGCGCGACGCCCAGCACCTGCACCGGCGACGGCACCTGCGAGAGCAGCACCAGACCCATGGTCAGTCCGAGCGCGGGTTCGAGGGACATCAGGGTGCCGAAGGCGGCGGTCGTGAGTCGACGAAGCGCCAGCAGTTCGAGTGAGAACGGCAGCACCGGCAGCAACACCGCGAGGCCGAACGCGGCGGCGACCACCTGCCAGGTGATGCCGCCGGCCGCCTGCGGGATGCCGACCACGGCGGCCGTCAGCGCCGCGACTGGGATCGTGATGGACAGCGCCTCGAGTCCGGCGATCTGGTCGCCCACATGCTGGGTGAGCAGGATGTACGTCGCCCAGCCCAATGCGGCCGTCGCCGCCAGCGCGACTCCCACCAGGTCCACCGAACCCTCCCACGGCTGGGTCAGCAGTACGACGCCGACCAGCGCCAGGGCCGGCCAGACCAGCAGACGGCGTTCGTGACTGCGAAACACTGCCACGCTGAGCGGGCCCATGAACTCGATCGCCACGGCAGTGCCGAGCGGAATCCGGTCGAGCGCCGACAGGAACGTCACGGTCACCAGTCCGGTCGTCACTCCGAGCGCCAACGCAGCGCGAAGCCCACGCCAGCCGAGCCGCCGCAATCGCGGTCGCCGAAGCGCCAGGAAGATCAGGGCGCCGGCCGACAGTCGGAGCCAGGCGATGCCGGCCGGACCGACCTCGTCGAACATGTGTACCGACAAGGCTGCTCCGAGCTGGACCGACAGCATCGCGGTGACCGCCATCGACCAGGCCGGAACCCGATCGGCAACCCCGATCCCCGACCAGCGCCGGGGTACGCTCCCCCGCGTCGCCACCGACGTCGCGCCGGCCGGACGGTCAGTCATGATCGCCCTCCGCGCCGACGCCGGGCTCGATCACCGCCATCGCGAACCGAGACGCGTGGTCGGACAGGTTGCGATA
>DATFRX010000330.1:0-4988 GCA_035262905.1 Nocardioidaceae bacterium | reverse complement strand
CGGACACGAGGCCCATTGTCAACGTGGCCAGGATCAGGACGGCCGACCGCCAGCGTTCGCTCGTCATGACGCACTCCAGACTCCGGTCGAGGCGGCCCGGCGGACGTAGTCGGAGAAGTCGCGCGGCGGACGGCCGAGGGCCTGCTGGACGCCGTCGGCGACGTAGACATTGCGGCCGTCGAAGATGGTGCCGAACAGCTCGCCCAGGAAGGTCGCGAACTCGGCCGGCACCCCTTGCTCGGCAGCGCCCGCGGCGTACTCCTCGGCGGTGATCGGGACGTAGCGGATCTCGCGCCCGGCAGCGGCCGCGATCTCACCGACCGCCTGGTCGAAGGTGAGCAGCCGCGGGCCGGTCACCTCGTAGACCTGGCCGGAGTGGCCGTCCTCGGTCAGCGCGGCGGTCACGACATCGCCGATGTCGTCGACGTCGATGAATGCCTCCGGAGTGTCTCCGGCCGGGAACGCGACGACGCCGCTGCGCACCGCGTCCAGCAGGAAGTACTCGTCGAAGTTCTGGCTGAACATGCTGGAGCGGACGATCGTCCAGTCCACCGGGTAGCGCTGCACGATCTCCTCGCACCGCAACGCCTCGGGCTCGCCCCGGCCGGACAGGAGCACCAGCTGGCGTACGCCGCTGGCCACCGCCTGGTCGGCGAAGGCGCGGATCGCGTCGGCCGAACCCGGGGCCGCCAGGTCGGGGTAGTAGGTGACGTACACCGCGTCGATGCCGTCGAGGGCGCCGGACCAGGTGCCCGGGTCATCCCAGTCGAACGCGGGATCGGCGGACCGGGATCCGATCCGGACCGGTCGGCCGAGGGCGGTGAGCCGGTCGGCGACGCGTCGTCCGGTCTTGCCGGTGCCGCCGAGGAGCAGGATGGTCTTGTCGTCGATCTGGGTCTGGTCGTGGGGCTGCGTCTTCGTGTTGTCAGTCATGACTCAAGTCAAGATTCGACCGGCGAGACGCAACATGGCTGAGAGGCTCGCGCACATGTCCGCGCGTCTACACTGTCGCCGTGGACGCGTTGGCCGGACTGCTCGAGGGCCCTCGGGCGAGCGGCGCCTTCATGCTCCGCATCACGATGAACCCGCCGTGGTCGATCCGGGTGCAGGACGAGTCACCGCTGGCCCTGGCGGCGATGGTGAGCGGCGAGGGCTGGGTGGTGTACGACGACGATGCCGAACCGGTCCATCTCGGTCCGGGCGACGTCGCCATCTTCCGCGGGCCCGACCCGTACCTGGTGGCCGACCAGCCGACCACCGAGCCGCAGATCATCGTGCATCCCGGGCAGCGGTGCGAGACCCGCGACGGCGTCGACCTGAGCGACGAGATGAGCCTCGGCGTACGCACCTGGGGCAACGACCCAGGCGGCTCGGTGACCATGCTGCTCGGCGTCTACGAAGAAGTCGGCGCGGTCGGCCAGCGGCTCCTCGACGCCCTGCCGCGCATCCTCGTGGTCAGCGAGGCCAATGGCGACCCGGCGCTGGTGTCCGTGCTCAGTCGCGAGATCACCAGGGAGGTGCCTGGCCAGGAGGTGGTGCTCGACCGGCTGCTCGATCTGCTGCTGATCTCGGTCCTCCGCTCGTGGTTCGACCGGCCCGAGGCCGAGGCGCCGGCCTGGTACCGGGCGCATGGCGATCCCGTCGTCGGTCAGGCCCTGCGACTGCTGCACGAGAATCCGGACTATCCGTGGACGGTGGCCAGCCTGGCCGAGAAGATCGGGCTGTCCCGGGCGGCGCTGGCCCGCACGTTCACGAATCTGGTCGGCGCGCCCCCGATGACCTACCTGACCGAGTGGCGGCTGACTATCGCGGCCGACCTGCTGCGGCAGCCCGAGGCCACCCTCGACGCGGTCTCGCACCAGGTCGGCTACAGCAACGGATTCGCGCTCAGTACGGCCTTCAAACGGGTCCGTGGCGTCAGTCCGCAGGAGTACCGGGCAGCGGCCGCGGCGACCTGATTCCGGGCTCCGGATCGTGGACCGCAACGGGCGGACGAGACCAGTTGCTCGACAGGCGAAATTCTCTGGCACGGCCTATGTACAGCCGGTGGCCGAGGTGTTACGTTCTGTCGCATCCGGTTAACCGCACACCTTTCCGGATGCCGCCACCGAGAGGCCAAAAGCCCGGTGGCGCCCCTAGTCAGACGCCGCGCGGAGTGCGTCACCCCGTGGGGTACTCCGCGCTGGCGTCGCCAAGCCCCTCGCAGTCCACTGGGGGTAGGCAAATCCCGAGAAACGCCGGCGTGTCTCAGGATTTGGCTACCGCCACCGGAACGGCTGCGGTGTCTAGTCGGACCGGCTCCACATGCCGACCGCGATCCAGCCCAGTGCGACGGTGGCCACCACGGCCGAGCCGACGATGACGCTCTTGACCGGGCCGCTCGCTGAGATGAACACGGCAGCGATGCCGAAGCCGGTCAGCACGGCGGCCACTCGCGACACCACCTGGCTGCGATAGAGCCCGATCGCCAGCACGACGGCTCCGATCGCGCCCAGCACCATCGCCACGAAGAACACCAGGCCGATCTGCGCGGAGTCGTACAGCTGACTCATCAGCGAGACCATCGTGTCCCGCTCGTCGGCGCGGGCGATCTGGCCGAAGGTCATCGAGCCGACCCCGACGCTGGCGAGTCCGAAGGCGCCGATCACGGTCAGGCTGCCGCCGATCATGCCGAGTCGGGGACTGCGTTCCCGGACGATGCCGGTGAGTACGACGGCCGCGCCGGCGAACAGGATCGCGCTCACGAAGGTGAGCCCGGCGCCGATGTCGTTGCGGGTGGCGGCGTCGGCCACCGCGGTCAGGTAGCGGGACGCGTCGAGGTGGTCGGACTCGTCCTGGTACCACGGCGTCGACAGCAGGCGGGCGACGAGCGCGACCAGCGGCGCGGCCAGCAGGCACAACGCCGACCAGGCGGTCATGCGGCGGGCCGGCGCTTCGATCGGTGTTGCATCAATGGCGGTCATGACGATGTCCTCCAGTAGGAACGGTCGGTCTGGATCGACTGTCCGTCCCGGCACCGGTCCAGCGCGTCGGAGCTGACGCCGGAGTCCGGCTCCGTGCTAGCTCGGATGCCGGACAGGCCTCGTGGTGTGACCATCGAGGGGTGGAGGGCACGTGATGCGACGCCGGACGGCTGTGATCGCGGCCAGCGCGACCTGCGCGCTCGCTCTCGTGTCGACCGCCGGCGCCCTCGTCTTCGATCTGCTGATGGTCGACGCCGGCAGATCCGATCTGTCGCAGTTCGGCCTGGACACCACACCGTTCCTCGCGGCCTCGGCGAGCGCCCTGACCGTCGGCGCGATCCTCGCGATCCGGCGACCGGAGCATCCGGTCGGCTGGCTGTTCCTCGCCCTGGGCGCCAGCGTCCAGGTCTCCGGACTGCTCGACGGCTACGGCGCGTACGGCGCCATCGTCCGCGAGGACAAGCTGCCCGGCGCCGATCTCGCCGTGACCCTCGGCGACTCGATGTTCATCCCGTGGTTCGTGCTCGTGGCGCTCATCCTGCAGCTGACGCCGACCGGTCGCCCGCTGTCGATACGGTGGCGCCAGATCGCGATCGCGACCGTGGCTGCGGGCACCCTGTGGTTCGCCGTCCGCCTGGTGTCATCCGATGTCGCCCAGCCGCCGCTGGACGTCGTGCCGAATCCGCTCGCGGTGCTTCCGGATGCTCTGAACGAGCCGCTGCGAGTCGTTCGCGTCGTCGCGAGCCTCGTGACGAGCGCCGGTTTCATCGCCGCCGGGGTGTCGCTACTCGTACGCTTCCGCCGCTCGTCCGGCATGGAACGCCAGCAGCTGCTGTGGCTGGCGATCGTGGTGGTGCCGTTTCCGCTCTACGTCGTGGTCTCCTTCGCGGCGGCCCGCAGCCAGCATGAGTTCGTGCTCGGCCTGGCCACCGCCGGCTTCATCGCCCTGATTCCGGTCGCGGCCGGTCTGTCGATCGCGAAGTACCACCTCTACGACGTGGACCAGATCCTCAGTCGCGCGGTGACGTACGTGCTGGTGTCCTGCATCCTCGCCGTCACCTACATCGGGGTCGTCGTCACGGTCGGCCGGCTGATCGGCGACCGAGGCGGCTCGGCGCTGCCGGCCGTCCTCGGCACGCTGGCCGCCGTCGCGGCCGCCCTGCCGGTCTATCGCTCCTTCCAGGACGCGGTCGATCGACGGTTCAACCGGCGCCGGTACGACGCAGTGCGGATGGTTCGCGAGTACGTCCATGCACCCACCAGGCAGTCGGTCGAGGACGTCCTCCGTACCGCACTGGCCGTCCCGGACCTGCGAGTCGCGTACTGGGTATCCGATCGCGACCAGTGGGTCACCGAGGACGGCCGCCCGGTCGCGACCGAGCCGGACGAGATCGGGATCCGCCGGCATGGTGAGCCGATCGCCCGGATCGCCTACGACCGGGAAGCGATCGAGCCGGCCATTGCCGAAGCGACCGCCGTCGAGGCGACGCCGGAGCTGGTCAGCGCCGGGCTCCGAGCCGCGATCTCGCTGCAGCTCGCCGAGGTGCGCGAGTCCCGCCGGCGGATCGCCGCGGCCCAACTCGCCGAGCGCCGGCGCATCGAACGCGATCTGCACGACGGTGCCCAGCAGCGGCTGCTGGCGCTGGCGCTCGAGCTCCAGGCCGCCCAGGTCAACGGAAGCGTCGAGCGGCTCCGCGAATCAGCCGCCGCCGGCGTCACCGAGCTGCAGACCGCGGTGGCCGAGCTTCGCGAGCTCGCGAACGGGCTGCATCCCGCCGTGCTCAGCGACTCCGGCCTGGGCGCGGCGCTGGACGACCTGGCGAGCCGCCTCCCGCTGCGGGTGGCGATACGGGCCACCGCGAGCCGGTATCCGCCGCAGGTCGAGTCCACGGCCTGGTTCATCGCCTGCGAAGCGATCAGCAATGCCGTCAAGCATGCCCGCGCAGCCGAAATCGCGGTTAACGTCGGTGCGATGAACGGCACCCTCACCCTGACCGTCAGCGACGACGGCGTCGGAGACGCCGA
>DATFRX010000329.1:0-2991 GCA_035262905.1 Nocardioidaceae bacterium | reverse complement strand
AAGACCACGCTGCTGTCGGTCGCAGGCGGACTCATCCAGCCCGACTCGGGATCGGTGCAGTTCCGCGACGACTCGGTGTGGACCGGCGACGGCGATCCCCGGCGGGACGTGTCCTTCATTCTCCAGGTGTACGGGCTGGTGCCGATCCTCACCGCCCGCGAGAACGTCTCGATCGCCCTGCGGTCCCGCGACGTCGACCCGGCCGAGGCGGACGAACGTGCCGACCGGGCGCTGGCGGCGCTCCGCGTCGAGGACCTGGCCGACCGGCTGGTCGAGGAGCTGTCCGGCGGCCAGATGCAGCGGGTGGCCGGAGCCCGCGGGCTGGTCGTCGAGGCGGCCCTGCTGCTGGCGGACGAGCCGACCAGCGAGCTCGACGAGGTCAACCGCGACCACGTGCTTGCCGAGCTGCGGCGAGCCGCCGACAACGGTGCGACGGTCGTCGTCGCCACGCACGACCCTGCCGTCGTCGAAGCCTGTGACTACGACGTCCATCTGATCGACGGGAGTGTCGCTAGCACGACCTACGGCCTGGCGCTGGGCGGCTGAGGTCGTTGGGAGCCGGTCGGGTGTTGCGGGGTGCCTGGCGGCGCCGCGATCTGACCTTCGGCCTGGGCCTGGTCGTTGCGGTCGCCACCGCCACCGCAGTCGCAGCGCCGACGTTCGCCGGGGCGGCGAGCTCGGCACTGGTACGCGAACGGGTGGCCGTGGCCGACCCGCTCGACACCGACCTGTCGTGGGCGATCAGCGTGCCGTCGACGCCTGGCGGGATGTCGACGGCGTTGGAGTCGGCCCACCACGTCGGCGACGACCTGAGCCTGTTCGGCGCGCCGATGGTGAGTGCGGCCGCGCTGGTCGACTGGCCGGCCGTCGACCTCGAGCGGCCAGCCGCGTTGGCCTGGCACCAGGATCAGTGCGAGCAGGTGACGGTGGTCGGCCGCTGCCCGAGTCGGCCCGGCGAGGTGTTGTTGCCGGCCGGCAGTCCGGTCGACGAGCGCTACCGGGTCGGCGACCGGTTCGTCGTACACGAACCCACGAGCGACCTCGGAACCGACCTCGGCCCAGCACACCGGCTCACCGTCGTCGGAACCTGGCAGCCCAGGGACGTCGGTGCCGCCGGCTGGTATGACCCGAGCCGATGGGTGGCCGGCGGTCAGGTCAGCGCCTACTCCGGCTGCGACAGCTCGCCGTCGGCGGTGACCCTGACGTCGCAGGCGGCGCCGTTGCTCACCGATGTCCCGACCCTCGGGCCGATCGGCGGCCGGACCGTCTTCGCGGATTCGGCATTGGCAAGCACCGGCGACGTCGGCCGGCTGCGTACGACCGCCGGCCAGGTCGAGCGGTGGCAGACCGACGGCCATGCCGAGACCGAGGCGGACGGAGTTTGTGCGGCTGCAGTGTCCGAGAGCGACATCGCCGGCGTGCTCGGACCGATCGACAGCGAGCAAGACCGGCTCGAGAGCCAGGGCACCGGCGCCGCCGCCGGGGCAGTCCTGATCGGCGTGCTCGCAGCCGTCCTGATCTCGGCGATCTCCGCCCGTCGCCGGCGCTACGAGTTCGCGCTGGCCAA
Organism: Nocardioidaceae bacterium; assembly: GCA_035262905.1. GTDB lineage: Bacteria > Actinomycetota > Actinomycetes > Propionibacteriales > Nocardioidaceae > DATFRX01. The sequence continues at coordinate 1,424 of DATFRX010000329.1, read as the reverse complement.
GCTGCGCGGCGTCCGCGGGCTCCGGCTGGGCACGTTGGCGATGTACGAGCCGTCGGTCGCGGTGCTGGCCGGAGCTGTCCTGGGCGTGTTCGTCGGATGGGGGGTGGCCGGCGTGGCGGCCCGCGCCTGGCTGGGCGGCGACGTCGAAATCGCTGTCCCGGCGTCGGCCGTCACGTTCGCGCTCCTCGTGGTCGGATTCGCCCTCCTCGGCGTGGCAGCCGGCGCCGTCCGCACCCTGCGAGAGCCGATCCACCTCCAGTTGCGGACCGAGCGACCTCGTCCGGGATCCCTGGCGGCGTACGTGGCCCGGGTGGCGGTCTTCGTCGGCGCCGCGCTCGGCATCTATCAGCTACGACGTGCTGATCCGTCCGACCCGCCGTGGTGGTCGCTGTCACTGCCGGTCGTGGTCGGACTCGCGGCCGGACTGATCGCGGTCGGGGTGATCCGCTGGGCGGCCGGAGTCGCGACGGCCATGTCGCGGCAGCGCCGGGGCGACGGGACCTACCTCGCCAGTCGTCGGCTGCTGCGCAGCGGTGACCTGCTGTCCGTGGTGCCGTTCGTGGTTGCGGCGATCGTCCTGACCGTGGTGGCGAGCGCGGCCTGGGGCGCCGGTGTGCAGTGGCGGGAATCGACCGCGTTGTTGCGTACGGGTGGTCCGGTCGCGATCACCTCGGACAAGCCGCCTGCGGCCACGCTCGCGGCGACCCGGCGGGCCGATCCCGACGGGGACTACCTCATGGCCGCCGTCCAGGTCGAGGGTGCGTCCAGTGGCGTCTATCGCCGGCTGTTCGCCGACACCACCCGCTGGGATCGGGTGCTGGCGCCGTATCTGTCGGCGACATCGACCGACGTCCCGAGCGACATCGACCCGCGCGTCGTGGCGTCGCTTCGCGACCAGACGGAGCGCGATCCCAGCATGGTCAGCGGCAGTCGGCTCGCGGTCAGCGTCGACGTCCACGCGAGCCTGCTCGGCGCCAGCACGCCCGAGCTCCAGGTCAAGCTGGTCGACGCGGCCGGTGGTCCACACATCGCCTCGGCGACCTTGACCGCCCATGGCCGGACCAGCCGGACCTTGCTCGTCCCGTACTGCCAGAAGGTCTGCGACGTCGAGTCGATCACGATCCAGCCGGTACGGGGCTACGCGGTCTATCTGAACGGCCGGGTGACCATCGAGCGGCTTCAGATCGGCCAGACCGATCTGCTGACCGAGGAGGACTGGCGGCCCTCCAACGGTGAAGCGGCTCGGTTCCATCCCACCGCAGACGGCGCGTTGACCTCGGTGATGGTCAATCGGCTGGTCTCCCTCGAGGTCGCGGACGACGCGGGCCGATCGGTCCCGGTGGTGACCGCCGGGGTGGATCTGTCCGACCCGGAGTCGAGTGTCGGGCAGGGGATGGTGCTGGGCATCGGAGGTACGGCCCTCC
>DATFRX010000328.1:0-2686 GCA_035262905.1 Nocardioidaceae bacterium | reverse complement strand
GCATGATGCTCGGCCTGGCCGCTCTCGTGGTGATCTTCGCCTGGCCCGACCGCTGGCGCTCGACTGCCGCTCGGCACAAGACGACCAGAGGCGTCCTCGCCGGAGTCCTGTCGGCACTGGCCGCCGCATCGAGCCCGGTCGCCGGGCTGTTCATCGGCATTGCGGCGGCGGCGATGTGGCTCACCGGCCGGCGGGCGGCGGCCTACACGGTCGGCATCCCGCCGCTCGTCGTCGTGCTGCTCTCGGCGTGGCTGTTCCCGTTCTCCGGCGAGCAGCCGATGGACGCCCTCCAGCTGATCCTGCCGTGCCTTGCCGGTCTGTTCGGTGCGGCGTTGGTGCCACGGTCGTGGCGGCTGGTCCGGATCGGGTCCGTGGTCTACATCGTCGCACTGTTGCTGGTCTGGCTGATCCCGTCGCCGATCGGCACCAACATGACCCGCCTCGGCCTGCTCTTCGGTGGCGTGGTCCTGATCGCGGCCGCCTGTCGGAAGCCCAGGCAGGGGCCGCCGATCCTGGCGGAGTTGGTCGGCGCGTGGCAGGCCAAGACCCTGCTGGTGCTGGCGATCGCCACCATGTCGATCTGGCAGGTCGCGTTCGCCGTCAACGACGCCGTGCACTCCCAGCCGGCCGCGGCCTGGACGGCACCGCTCGAGCCGCTGGTCAATCAGCTCGAGACCAGGGGAGCCGAGCTCGCTCGCGTCGAGGTCGTACCCGCGCGCAGCCACGCCGAGGCGTCCGCGCTCGCGCCGTACGTCAATCTGGCCCGGGGCTGGAACCGGCAGGCCGACGCCGAGCGCAACCCGATCTTCTACGAGGACGACGACCTGCTCACCAGGTACACCTATCACGCCTGGCTGGACCGCTGGGCCGTCAAGTACGTGGTGCTGCCGACCGGCCCACCGGACTACGCCGCCGACCAGGAGGCCGCGCTGGTGGCGTCGGGTCTGCCCTACCTTCGCGAGGTGTGGTCGGACCCGTACTGGCGGCTCTACGAGGTCGAGAACCCGGCGCCGCTGGCCGATCCGCCCGGCAAGGTGCTGGACTTCGACTCGACCGAGGTCGTGCTCAAGGTCTCGTCGGCCGGCAACGTGCTCGTGCGCATCCTGTACTCCCCGTGGCTGAGCCTGGTCGACGCCCAGGGTGACGCGCTGGAGGGGCCGGAGTCAGAGGGTCCCGGGCTGGCGCCGGTCAACGCCAACGGATGCCTCAGCGAGGAGGAGCAGCCGCCCGCCGCGGGTCTGCCCGACGACGACTGGACCGTGCTGCACGCACCCGCGCCGGGCATCTATCGGATCGCTGCGCCGTACAAGCTGCCGCGCGGCACTGCCTGTCCGTCCGACCTCGCCGAGTGACCGGCGACCCGTGGCGCTAGACGCCGGCGTCGGCGAGCTCGCGTAGTTTCACGAAGCTGTCGGTCCAGCCGTCCCGGTGGAGCGTCAACCGTGCCTCGGTCGCGAACTCGCCTTGTGAAAGCGAAACCCGGGTGGCGTCGCCGATGGCCTCGAGCGACAGCCGTACGACGGTCTCCCGGTCATCGGGGTCCGGCTCTTCCCACCGAAACGTATAGGCGAGCAAGCTCGGCGGATCGATCTCGAGGAACTCACCGGCCAGGTGAAACAGCTCCCCGTCAGGCGGTTGCATGCCGAAGCGATAACCGCCGCCGACCTGGAGATCGAGCTCGATCTCCGGCGTCACGAATCCCGACGGCCCCCACCATCTCCGCAACACGGCTGGCTCGGTCAGGGCCACGAAGATCTGCTCGCGCGGAGCGGCCAGATCGCATGTCAGTTCAAGGACCAAGCGCTGCTCACCGTCCACCGCTCCACTGTCGCACCGGGCTAGTGGCCTAGGGAAGAGCCCTTTCTGACAACGCGAAAACCGCCCGACCTGGGCTTTCTTCGTCGCGGTCTCAACGGTCGGAATCCGATGGGAATTCGGGACTGTTCAGCCGGTCGCGGCATGGCTAAGGTTCCTGCGACTACTGAATAAGGGAGCCGTTGTGATCAATGCCCGCAGGATCCTCGGTGGCGCGACAGCCACTTTCGCGACCCTCGCCGGCCTGACCCTCGTCGGAGGATCTTTGGCCGTGCCGAGCGCGGTCGGGGCCGACTTCGTCGTAGGTGCCTCAGGCGCAGGTGACGCCTACTTCCCGAATGCCGGCAACGGGGGATACGACGTCAAGCACTACGACTTGAAGCTCAACTACACTCCACCCGCCCCAGCTCCGGCGCCGATCGAGGGTCAGCTCGACGCTACCGCCACCATCGACATGGTCGCGACGCAAGGTCTCGACCGGTTCAACCTCGACCTGCGGGGCCTGGACGTCCAATCAGTCACGGTCAACGGCGTGTCGGCGAACGAAGTGCCGGCTCCCGCGCCTGGCGATGTGGTGGACGGCGCCGCGTACTGGCAGGTGCAGGACGACGCCGCGCGCGTCTGGGAGCTCACCGTCCAGCCCCGTCCCAAGATCCCGCAAGGCCAGTCCTTCCAGGTCGTGGTGAACTACGGCGGGACGACGACCCGGCCGCGTGACATCGAGGACACGCTCTACGGCTGGGTCACCACCCGGGACGGCGCCATGGTCGCCAATGAGCCCGACGGCGGGATGACGTGGTTCCCGGTGAACGATCACCAGTCCGACAAGGCGACCTACACCTACTCGATCACCGTTCCCGAGGGCAAGGTC
>DATFRX010000327.1:0-19511 GCA_035262905.1 Nocardioidaceae bacterium | reverse complement strand
ATCGCAGTGACGACGTGCGCACCGGCATCGCGAGCGACCGATGCGCCACGACCTCGACGCCGTCGAACGTGTAGCCGGGTATCGCGTTGCGGGCCGAGCCGTAGCCGCGGTCACCCGGCGGGTCGACCGACGGCACCGGATCTGCGTCGCGGCGATGGGTGTCGGCTAACAGGCCCGGCTGACCGGCATAGCCCGGCCGGGACAGGAAGCCGTTGCTCCACAGCTCGTGACGCCAGTCGGTCACCCGGCCGTCCGGCCCGATCGTCGCGGCCAGCTCGACGGCCATCGCCGACCCCAACGGCGCCCAGGTGAGTTCGTCGGCCCGCGACCACTGCACCCGGACCGGGCGACCATCGGCATGCCGGGCAAGGAGTACGGCGTCGAACGCGGCGTCGTCGGCTGCGTTGTGGCCGTAGCAACCGGCCCCCTCGACATGGCGTACGACGACCGCTGTCGGATCGAGATCGAGACTCTGCGCGATCGCGGCCCGCAACGGATAGACCCCCTGGCTGTGGGTCCACACCTCGACCCGGTCCGGCCCGTCCCATCGGGCGATCCCGCAGCTGGGGGCGATCGACGCGTGAGCCAGCATGGGCCGGGTGTACGCGGCCCGGTGGGTCACCGACTTGGCGCCGCTGGCCGAACCCGCCGACTCCGATCGCGCCACCACAGTCGTCTCGGCCGGCTGCGTCCGCAGCCACTGCGCTGGGTCCGAGGGCAGCTCGGCGCCGCCGGTCCAAGTCGCCGCAGTCGCCAGGGCGTCACGGGCTCGCTCGGCGGCGTGTTCGTCCTCGGTCACGACGCCGAGGAACGACCCCTCCCGGACGACGAATCTTGAGCGATTACGGCTGCCCTGGCTACCCAAGTCACTCAAGATCTGTTCGTCGACTGACTCGAGTCGGGCACCCGGACGGGCCGGCCGGACCACCCGCCCGTGCATCAGCCCGGGCATCGTCAGGTCGTGCAGGAATCGAGGCCGGCCGAGCACCTTGTCGGTCAGGTCGAGCCGGCGGAGCTCCGAGTCCGACACCCCGACGACTTGGGCCGCCGGCGACGGCTGGCCCGTCACGTCCAGCTCGGGATCGAGCCGGGCGGCGACGGACCAGACGTCGTCGACCTTGGTGCCGGCGTGGTCGAAGCCGCCGTCGTCGAGCCGCAAGTCGATCGGCTCGCATCCCTGGTCGGCCGCGACGATCGCGGACAGCTCACCCAGCAACACCTGACAGACGTGGCGTACGGCCGCGCCGGACTGCTGGACCGACAGGCTGCCCGCCGTGTTGCCCTCGTTCGGTGCCTCGGCGGTATCGGCTGCCGCCACCTCCACCCGGGCCGGATCGACGCCCAACTCCTCGACGACGATGCAGGCGATCGCGGTCAGAATGCCCTGGCCGATCTCGACCTTGCCGGTCCGGGCGACGATCCGGCCCGGCGTGGTCAGGTCGAGCCAGGTGGCCAGGCGCGGGTTCGCCTGCACCGCGGCCGGCGCACTCACGACGCTGCCACCGCCAGCACGGCCCGCACGATCCGTTCGTGACTGCCGCAGCGACACAAGTGCCGGTCCAAGGCGGCGACGACGTCGCCCCGGGTCGGACTCGGGTTGTCCCGCAGCAGGGCCGCGGCGCTCATCAAGATGCCGGGGATGCAGTAGCCGCACTGCGCCGCCTGCTCGGACAGGAACGCCGCCTGCAACGGCCCGGGCTCGCCGTCGTCGCTGAGGTCCTCGACGGTGCGAACCGCGCGGTCCCCCACGTACTCGACCGGCTGGTCGCACGACGGGGTCGGATGGCCGTCGAGCCAGACCGTGCATGCGCCGCACAGCCCCTGACCGCAGCCGAACTTGGCGCCACTGAGACCCAGCACGTTGCGAAGCACGAGTAGCAAAGGCGTGTCGGGCTCGACGTCGACGTCGTGCCGGTGGCCGTTGACGTCCAGCCGGTACGTGCTCGCGACCACGCGGCCTCCTGGTGAGTTCCGACGGCTGCAAACGATTGTAGTCCTCGCGGCGCGACCGAAAACCCGTTGAGGCCGATCCGGGCTCGCCCTAGCGTGCCGGTCATGGGTTCATTCGTGATGGTGCGTCGTGTCCGCGGGACGGCGCTGGGGGTGGCATCGACTCGAGCCGGAGTGGGCTCGCCGGATCGTCGCCGCCGCTGATGTACGCCCGGGCGAGCTCGTGCTCGACCTGGGCGCGGGCACTGGTGCCCTGACCCGACCCCTCGTCCTCGCCGGAGCCGAGGTCGTCGCCGTCGAACTGCATCCGGGCCGGGCCGCCCACCTCCGGGATCGGTTCGCCGATGCGCCGGTGCGTGTCGTCCAGACCGATCTCGAGCGGGTACGGCTGCCCCGTCGGCCGTTCCGAGTCGTGGCCAACCCGCCGTACGCCGTCTCGACCGCCATGCTCAAGCGGCTGCTCGCCACCGGCAGCCGACTCGAGGCGGCCGATCTGGTGCTGCCGGTCTGGCTGGTGGCGCGCTACGCCAACGGTCGCGGTCATGGCGCCGCCCGGTGGGAGTCCGCCTATCGGACCGGACGCGGTCTGTGGCTGCCCCGACGGGCGTTCACACCGCCGCCGCCACGCGATTGGGGCGTGCTGACCGTGCGCCGGACCGATGCCCGCTGACTGACCGGCACTTGACCACCGCTCATCAGGCGGGATATGACCCATCGATGAGGTGGAGCATCCGACGGTCGGGGCACCTGCCGCGACTGAGTGCGGAGCTGCGCGAGCGCGAGTCCGTGAAGCCGCTGGAGCTGTTCTTCGACCTGGTCTTCGTGCTCGGCTTCACCCAGTGCACCGCGCTGATGGTCGCCGACCCGCATTGGCAAGGCGTTGCCCGCGGACTGCTGGTGCTGGCGATGCTGTGGTGGGCCTGGTCCGCGTACGCCTGGCTGACCAGCGTCGTCGACCCGGAGGAGGGCTCGGTACGCGGCGCGATGTTCGGCGTCATGGCCGGGCTCCTGATCGTCGCGCTCTGCGTGCCGGAGGCGTTCGCCGACCGGGCATTGCCGTTCGCCATCGCGTACGGCGTGGTCCGGGCCGGTCACATCGTCCTGTTCCTGATCGCGAGTCGTGGCGATCCCGAGCTCCGTCGCTCGGTCCTGAGTCTCGCGGTCAGCAGTGCGATCGCGATCGGCCTGCTCGTGGCGGCGTCGGCGCTCGACGGCTACGCCCAGGGCCTGATGTGGATTCTCGCGATCCTGCTCGACTGGGGCGGCCCCGCGCTGTTCGGGATGACCGGCTGGCGGCTGGTCCCGGCCCACTTCGCCGAGCGATTCAACCTGATCATCATCCTCGCGCTGGGCGAGTCGATCGTGGTGCTCGGCGTCGCGGTCCATGTCGAGCTCACCGCCGGTGTGTATGTCGCGGCTGTGCTCGGCGTCGGACTGGCCTCGGCGATCTGGTGGACGTACTTCGACGTCGTCGCGCTGGTCACTGAGCGCCGGCTGATCCTGTCGGCGCCAGGGCGCGAACGCAATCTGCTCGCCCGCGACTCGTACTCCTACCTGCACTTCCCGATGGTCGCCGGGATCATCCTGGTCGCCTTCGGTATGGAACAGGTGCTGGCGCATGTCGGTGATCACCTGCATCTCGTGCCAGCGTTCGCGTTGTACGCCGGGACCGCGCTCTATCTGCTGGCCCACGTCGCGCTGCGGCTGCGCAACGCCCACACGATCAACTGGCAGCGGCTGGTGCTCGCGATCCTGCTCGTGGCGCTGTGGCCGGCGGCCGTCCACGTCGACGCGGTCGTCGCACTCGCGGCCGTGAACGTGCTCTTCTGGGCGATGATCGGCTACGAGTACACGACCTACGATCAGCGTCGCTACGACCTACGGCACGGTGTCGAGATCGATCCGCCGACCCGCGACGCCGACTAGGTCGCTGCTGCGAAGATCCGGGCCACGTTCTCCTCGGCGAAGAAGTCGGCCGGCGACATGACGGCGGCGTTGACCCGGGCGAAGTCGTCCATCGCGGCCTGGTTGCCGTGCACCGCTCCGAGCAGCTTCTCCAACTCCGGTGGCGGCGGCTCGAGCGAGGCCAGCTCCGCAGTGAGCTCGTACATCGGCAGCACCGCCTGGTCCCGAGCCGACTGGTAGTCGGCCATCGCGGCGTCGAACGACCGGGCACCGGTCAGCGTCTGGTGCAGCCCGTCGGCAACCGATTGAGCGTCGCGGAACGCGTCGTGGATGCCCATCGCGGTGATGAAGTCCTTGTGATAGCCGGAGTCGCCGAGCAGCACCCAGCCGGGTCCGTACGGCTTGCGGAGGAAGTTCGGCACCGCCGTGCCGACGATCCGGGTCGCGCGGGTGGCCTGGCGCAGTCGCTCGGCGAACGGCGGTGCCTGCTCGAACATCGCGAGATAGTGCCGCTCGAAGTCGGTCTTGTTGTCCTCGAAGTCCCGGTAGGGCCAGCCGCCGATCACCACGGTGAGGTCATCGTTGGTCGGCCAGGCCGCGAAGGCGCGCTCGTCGCGGATGTACGCCTCGAACCGACCGTTCATCGGGAGACCGCTCCAGTACGCGTAGTAGCCGGCCAGCAGCTTCGGCTTGTCGGCGTACTGCTCGGGCGTCACCGCGCGGGCCAATGTCGAGTGCAGCCCATCGGCGCCGATGACGACGCGCCCTCGCTCGGTCATGGTCGAGCCGCTCTTGTCCCGGCCGCGGATGCCGACGACCTGGCCGTCCTCGATCAGGATGTCGGTGACGCCGAAGCCCTCGCGTACCTCCGCGCCGGATTCGCGAGCGGCATCGACGAGGATCTGGTCGAGCACGGTCCGGCGAGGGGCATACGCCACCGGCTCGGCGTCGGTCCCGGGAGCGCCGGCGATCGTGAACGGGCCGAAGTCGAAGGCATAGGTGTCGATCGGGGGACAGCCGGTGGCGAGCACCCGGTCGAGGAGTCCCCAACTCCGCAGGGCCGCGACCGCAGGCGGGTGTACGAGATGGGTCGAGATCGTGTCGCTGGGGAACGTCGCGCGATCGACGACCAGGACCCGATGCCCCTGCCGGGCCAGCAGCATCGCGGTCGGTGACCCGGCGCATCGGGCACCGATGACGATCGCGTCGTAGGTGGACTCGGACATGGCGGTCTCCCCGTGGCGGCGACGTTGGGTCTCGACGCTAGGAACGCCGCACAGCTCGGCGCATCGGGAGAACGACCCATCGACGGAAATGGGTCATTGGATGTAGCCGCTTGGATGTAGGCGCTAGACCAGGTCGTGCTCATAGGCGTACGCGGTGGCCGCCGCGCGGGACGACACGTCGAGCTTCGCGAAGATGTTGCTCAGATGCCGGGCGACGGTCTTGTCGCTGAGGATCAGCTCGGCAGCGATCGCCCGGTTGGTCAGCCCGGCGGCCACCAGACGGAGCACCTCGAGCTCCCGGGCGGTCAGGGCACTCTCCGGCGCGCCGGCGAGGGACAGCGCACGGGCCTCGGCGATGGCCGGCGCCGCGCCGAGCTTCTCGAACACCCCGACGGCGGCGTCCAGCTCCAGCTCGGCCGACGCCGGGTCGTCGCACTGCTGACAGGCTCGCGCCATCAGGACGCGGATCCGGGCTGCTTCGTACGGCGCCGACAGCCGCTGCCATGACGACCACGCCCGGCGCAGCACCGGGAGCGCCGCGCGGCCGTCGCCCTCGGCGAGCAAGACGGTGCCCTCGGCGGTTCGGCTCATCGCCAGCAGCCACGGCTCGTCGACGCGGATCGCGATGCCCCGGAGCTCGTCGGCGAATGCCCGCGCGACTACCACGTCCTCCGCGCCGATCAGGATCTCGACGGCGGCGCCCAGCAGACGGCATCGGGCCAGGTCGCCACTCGCTTCGTCGAGAGTCCGCCGGATTGCCGCCGCAGCGTCTTCGGCGCGACCCTGTCGCAGTCGCAGCAGCGCGAGACCGGGTTGCGGATCGGGGATCCACTGACAGGCCTCCCGATAGGCTCGCTCGGCCTGCGGGATCTGCCCACGCAGCCGATGCAGCTCGGCGAGCTCGTAGTGCGCCGCACCCGAGACCGGATGTCCGACGAGCCGTTCGCACGCTGCTCGGATCTCGTCGTACGCGTCTGACCACTCACCGCGCATCCGCATGATCTCGGCGCGGTGGACCTGGCAGTTGCCGCGGTAGGGCACCAGATCCGGCTGCTCATCGCACCAGCGGCTCAGGGCGGCGGTCCACTCCTGGGCGCGACGCAGATCGAAGATGCCCTGGCAGGCGATGATCACCGCGCAGTACATGATGCCGGTCGCGAGCGGTGACACCTCGCCGGCCGCGACTGCGACCATCGCCTCGTCCAGACCGCGCTTGGCGGTGGCGATCTCGCCCTGCGGCACGAGTGCCTCGGCCTTGCAGAGCTGTCCGAGGGCGACCAGGTCCGCATCGCCGAACCGCTCGCCGGCCGCCGTCGTGGACCGAGCGGACTCCAGCGAACCAGCAGCGTCGCCGGCCTCGAGCTGATCCATCGCCGTGAGCATGTGGAGGTAGCCGACCGCCCCGCAGTCGAGGTCGCCGTCCTCGATCAGCCGCTTGGCACGGGTCCGCCAGCCGTTGCTCGCGGACATCTCGCCACGCAGGAGCAGCAGGATCGCGAGCCAGACCGCACGTCGAGCCGCCTGGACCGGCGCGTCCCGGTCGAGCCACTCCCGATAGGCCCGGGCGGCCAGGTCGTCGCCTTCGGCGTTCTTGCCGGTCAGGTACGCGGACGTCGCCAGCAGGTCGAGGTCATCCGGCGGCAGCGGCTCGTCGTCGTCGGCAGCTGCGAGTGCGTCGAAGGCGGCTGCCCAGGCTCGGCGGCCATACGCCGCGCGTCCGCGATCGCGCAGCTCTCGCGCCCCGTCGCCGGGGCCCCGCTTGCCCATCGTCTCTCCCAAGCCACCGAAAGGCTCTCGACCACTATGCCCTTCGTCGGCGCGGGTCAACCACTGCTGCGAGGGAGATCAGGCGTCGATGCGCTCGCGAATCCAGGCGATGTCGTTGGCCTGGCCTTCGGCGCCGCCCGGGGTCTCGACGATCACAGGAGCGGCAGCGGCCCGGAGCAGATCGATCAGCTCGGTCTCGTCGAGCACGCCGCTGCCGAGGTTGACGTGCCGGTCGGCACCGGAGTCGAACGGGTCGCGGCTGTCGTTGGCGTGCACCAGGTCGATCCGGCCGGTGATCGCCTTGATGTCGTCGACGGCGGTGGCCAGTGGGATGCCGCCGGCGTGGGCGTGGCAGGTGTCGAGCACGAACCCGACCTGGTCGCCGCCTTCGGCCTCCTGGATCGCCTCCCACATGCGGCCGATCCGGTCGAGCTGGCGGGCCATCGCCTGGTCGCCGCCTGCAGTGTTCTCGATCAGCAACGGCACCTTGGCGTCGATCTGGTCGACCGCCTTGCGCCAGTTGTCGAAGCCGACCGCCGGGTCGTCGTCCTTCAGCACGTGGCCGCCGTGCACGACCACACCGCGTACGCCGACCTCGGCTGCCAGGTCGACGATCTGCTGCAGAAGCTTGCGACTCGGAATCCGGATCCGGTTGTTGGTCGTCGCGACGTTGAGCACGTACGGCGCGTGGACGTACAAGCCGACTCCGGCCTCGTCGGCAGCGTCCCGTAGCGCGTCGGCGCCTCCCTCGTAGCCGACCGTCGGCTTCTTCCACCCCTGTGGATCGCCGAGGAAGAACTGCGAGATGTCGGCCTTTCGGGCGTCGGCCCCGGCCACCGGATCGTCCTGCTTGACATGGGCACCGAGGAGCAGCGGATTGGCCATGACGTCCACCCTAGGCGGGTCCGGAGACAGCCCTCGATCCAGCGCCAGACCGCCAGGGTGCCCCCAGGGTCGGGTCAGGGAGAAACCTGTGGACGCTTCCTTGGGTGATCCGCCTAGCGTGAACCTCAACACCTTCTTTCTTTCGTTCGCACGTACGCACCAGTCAAGGAGTCGGACCATGTCGCAGCCCGCGACGACCGCGACGGTCCCGGACGGCGTTGCCGCTCGGGCTGTCGATCTGACCAAGGTGTACGGCTCGGGGCTCGCCGAAGTGCGCGCTCTCGACGGCGTCACCATCGACCTCCAGGCCCGCGAGTACACCGCGGTCATGGGGCCTTCGGGGTCGGGCAAATCCACCCTGATGCACTGCCTCGCGGCGCTGGACCACGCCAGCTCGGGAGAGGTGTACGTCGGCAACACCTCACTCGCCGGGCTCAGCGACGCCAAGCTCACCGAGATGCGCCGGGACCACATCGGCTTCGTCTTCCAGGCGTTCAACCTGGTGCCCACCCTGACGGCCGAGGAGAACATCCTGCTGCCGCTCGCGATCGCGGGCCGCAAGCCCGACCGCGGTTGGTTCGACACCGTCGTCGACACGGTCGGCCTCCGCGATCGGCTCAAGCACCGGCCCAACGAGATGTCCGGCGGCCAGCAGCAGCGGGTGGCCTGTGCCCGTGCCCTGGTGAGCCGGCCGTCGATCGTGTTCGCCGACGAGCCGACCGGCAACCTCGACAGTCACGCCGAGGAAGAGGTGCTCGGGTTCCTCCGGCGCGCGGTCGACGAGTTCGGCCAGACCGTCGTCATGGTGACCCACGACCCGATTGCCGCGGCGTACACCGATCGTGTGGTGTTCCTGGCCGACGGCAAGGTCGTCGACGAGATGCGCGACCCCAATGCCGACAAGGTCCTCGAGCGGATGAAGACGCTGCAGACGTCCGAGTTCTCGAAGACCACGGACGGGGTGTAGCGGATGTTTCGCGCCACCATGCGCAACCTGCTGGCGCGCAAGCTGAGATTGGCGCTCAGCGCGTTCGCGATCGTGCTCGGCGTCGCGTTCGTCGCCGGCTCGTTCGTCTTCACCGACACTCTCAGCAAGAGCTTCGACGGCATCGTCAACGGCACGACTCCAGACGTCGGCGTCCAGGTCAAGGATGCGACGGACCCGGCCGATCCGAGCGGCGCCGGCGACGTCCGTACCATCCCCGCCTCGGTGCTGAACAAGCTTCGGGCCGATGTCCCCGGCGCTTCCCGGGTGGACGGCAACCTCACCGTCGGCTTCGTCTACGTGGTCGACAAGAACGGCAAGCTGGTCGGTGGCAACGGACCGCCGTCGTTCGCGGTCAACTTCAGCGACGCGCCTTCGATCACCGGACGGCCGGTGCTGTCGGTCGACAAGGGGCGCCAGCCGACCGGGCCTGGCGAGATCATGCTCGACGAGTTCACCGCCGACCAGGCGGGTTACAAGATCGGCGACACGGTCCCGCTCGCGACGCTGATCAACCAGAACGCCGGACTGCAGCACGCCACCCTGACCGGGATCGTCAAGTTCGGCGAGGGATCGCTGCAGGGCGCCACGCTCACGGTGTTCGACACCAAGGCGATGCAGGACCTCTTCTTCGACGGGCGCGACGTCTACACCGACATCTGGCTGACCGCCAAGGACGGGGTCAGCCAGCAGCAGCTGCGCGACGAGGCGGCGGCCGTGATCCCGAGCGACCTGACGGCTCGTACCGGCGACGACCTGGCCAGTGAGTCGCAGGACAACTTCGAGCAGGCGATCAGCTTCATCAGCATCTTCCTGCTCGTCTTCGCCGGGATCGCCCTGGTCGTCGGCACGTTCCTCATCATCAACACGTTCTCGATCCTGGTCGCCCAGCGCAGCCGGGAGCTGGCTTTGCTCCGGGCACTCGGTGCGTCGCGACGGCAGGTCACGCGGTCGGTACTGCTCGAGTCGTTCATCATCGGCCTGGTCGGGTCGACGGTCGGCATCCTGCTCGGGTTCGCCCTGCCACCGGCACTGACGGCGTTGATGCGGGCGATCGGCATCGATCTCCAGCTGGACTCGCTGGTGTTCAAGCCGCGTACGGCGATCCTGGCGTACGCCGTCGGCATCGGCGTCACGATGATCGCGGCGTACCTGCCGGCGCGTCGGGCCAGTCGGATCGCCCCGGTCGCAGCGCTTCGCGACGACATCGCCCTGCCCGAGTCGTCGATCCGCCGACGCACCCTGATCGGCTCGATCGTCGTCGTCCTGGGCGCCGGGTTCATGGCGCTCGGGCTTGCCGGCTCTGGCGGCCGGGGTGCGGCGCTGGTCGGACTGGGCATCCTGTGCGTCCTGCTCGGCGTCGCGGCGCTGAGTCCGGTCGTCGGGCGGCCGGTCCTCCAGGTGCTCGGACGGCTGTTCCGGCCGTTCGGCATGGTCGGCCGGCTCGCGACCCAGAACTCGCTGCGCAATCCACGGCGTACAGCGGCCACCGCCTCGGCCTTGATGATTGGGCTGGCCCTGGTCGCGACCATGTCGGTGCTCGGCTCGTCGGCCAACGCCAGCATCGACAAGATGGTCAAGGAGAACCTCGCGGCGGACTACGTCATCTCCAACGCCATTGGTGCGCCGTTCTCGCCGAGCATCGCCGAGCAGGCTGCCCAGGTCGACGGTGTCCAGTCGGTGGCGGCGTACCGCTCTGAGCCGGTCGACGTCAACGACAAGCAGATCTGGGGCGGCGCGGTCGAGCCTGGCGCGTTCAACCAGATGGTCGACGCGACGGTCCTCGACGGCTCGCTGGACGACCTGAGCGGCTCGACGGTGGCACTGGACAGCGGCACCGCCGACGACCTGAACGCCTCGGTCGGCGACACGATCGATCTGCACTTCCCGGGATCGAACCAGCCGGTCGAGGTGGTCGCGACCTACGACGACAACCCGGCGATGGGTCAGTACGTCGTGCCGTTCTCGGTCTTCGACGCCGCCAAGATCCGGCCGGCCGACTCGTACGTCTACATCCTCCGTGACTCCGACGCGTCGCCCACGCAGGTCCGGTCCGATCTGGAGCAGATCGTCAAGGACGTGCCGACGGTGTCGCTGAAGGACCAGGAGGAGTTCGCCAACGAGTTCAAGGCCAACGTCAACCAGTTGCTGTTCCTGATCTACGCGCTGCTCGGTCTCGCGATCATCATCGCCGTGCTCGGGATCATCAACACGCTCGCCCTATCGGTCATCGAGCGGACCCGCGAGGTCGGACTGCTCCGCGCCGTCGGCATGAGTCGTCGCCAGCTGCGCCGGATGGTCCGGCTGGAGTCGATCGCGATCGCGGTGCTCGGCGCGGTGCTCGGCGTCGTGATGGGCGTGGTCTTCGGCGTCGTACTCCAGCGGGCGATCGCCGATCAAGGGTTGGACGTGCTGTCCGTGCCGTACGTGAGGCTCGCCGTCTTCGTCCTGATCGCGGCGATCGTCGGAGTACTCGCGGCGCTCCTCCCGGCTCGCCGGGCGGCTCGCCTCGACGTGCTCCGCGCCATCACGACGGAGTAAGAAGCGCTGGCGGCGCGGGCGCTCGGCCAGTGCCCGCGCCGCCGCGGCCAACTGCCCGGGCTCGATTCGCAAAAGCGGCCTCGGCGCGGCTACACTGCCTCGGTTGCCCGGTTGTGCCCGGGCTCGATGCAACGCCCTCCTGTCACGGAAATCCCGTGGCCGCTGAGTCCAGAGGAGGTGGAGATCGCCTTGCGTCGCTACGAAGTCATGGTCATCCTCGATCCCGATCTCGAGGAGCGTACGGTCGGTCCGTCGCTCGACCAGTACCTCAATCTCGTCCGCCAAGACGGCGGCAATGTCGAGACCGTCGACATCTGGGGTCGTCGCCGCATGGCGTACGACATCAAGAAGCGGTCCGAAGGTATCTACGCCGTCATCGAGCTCGATGCCGAGCCCGCCACCGTCAAGGAGCTGGATCGCCAGCTCACCCTCAACGAATCGGTGCTGCGGACCAAGGTCATCCGACCCGAGATGCACTGACCGGCTGGTCGATGCGTCGCCTGTCGGTCCGGCGAGGTTCACTGACGCATTGGCACATCACGACTTGGAGTCACCATGGCAGGCGATACCGTCATCACCGTCGTCGGAAATCTGGTCGACGACCCGGAGCTGCGCTTCACCCCCTCGGGTGCCGCGGTCGCCAACTTCCGGATCGCGTCGACCCCCCGTATCTATGACCGTCAGTCCGGCGAGTGGCGCGACGGCGACACGCTCTTCCTCACCTGCTCGGTGTGGCGCCAGGCGGCCGAGAACGTCGCCGAGACGCTCCAGAAGGGCATGCGCGCGATCGTCCAGGGTCGCCTGAAGTCCCGGCAGTACGAGACCCGCGAGGGTGAGAAGCGCACGGTCTTCGAGATCGACGTCGACGAGGTCGGCCCGAGTCTGCGCAGCGCCACCGCCAAGGTCGCGAAGACGACGCGCTCCGGCGCCGGGTCCGGCGGCTGGCAGGGCCAGGGCGGCTCCGGTGGCGGCGGCAACGACCCGTGGGCCAACCCGCCGGCCGGTGGCAACCAGCCCAGCTCCGGTGGCGGCGGCGGCAACGACCCGTGGGCCTCCGGCGGCGGTGGCGGTGCCGCCAGCGAAGAACCGCCCTTCTGACTTCGACGTCAGCCACTGACGACAGCAACCAGAGGAAATTGAGAAGAAAGATATGCCTAAGCCTGAAGTACGTAAGCCCCGCAAGAAGCAGAACCCGCTGCATGCGCAGGGCATCAAGTATGTCGACTACAAGGACACTGCCCTGCTGCGGAAGTTCATCTCCGACCGCGGCAAGATCCGGGCCCGCCGGGTCACCGGCGTGACCGTCCAGCAGCAGCGGCAGATCGCCACCGCGATCAAGAACGCCCGTGAGATGGCGCTGCTGCCGTACACATCGACCTCGCGCTGAGGATCAGAGGGGTAGCCAAGACATGAAGCTCATCCTGACCCACGAGGTCGCGAACCTCGGTGCGCCCGGCGATGTCGTCGAGGTCAAGAACGGCTACGGCCGCAACTTCCTCGTGCCGCGTGGCCTGGCCATCCAGTGGACCAAGGGTGCCGAGAAGCAGATCAGCACGATCAAGAAGGCCCGCGAGGTCCGCGACGTGCGCGACCTCGGCCACGCTGAGGAGATCAAGTCGCAGCTCGAGGCACAGCCGGTGAACCTGCAGGTGCGCGCCGGCTCCGGTGGCCGGCTGTTCGGGTCGGTCACCGTGACCGACATCGTCGCGGCCGTTCGCCGGTCCGGCGGCCCGGACATCGACAAGCGCCGGATCGAGATCGTCCAGCCGATCAAGTCGCTCGGCTCCCACGAGGTCAACGTCCGGATCCACCCGGAGGTCACCGCGAGCCTCGCGCTCAACGTCGTCCCGTCCTGACTCGCGGTCCCGTCCGGCGGGTCGGGCAACCGCAACTCCAGCCCATCTAGTCTGATCGATCGGGAGCGGCACGATGTGCGCCGCCTCGGCGAAAGCAGGCGGATCATGGCGGATCTGAGGCGGGCTGGGTCGAGCGGCGGCCGGATCGCGGCCTACGCGATGGTGCTGATCGCCTCGACGGTCGGATTCCCGGTCGCAGCGGCAGGGGTGGCAGCGGCGCCGGTGCCGAGCTGCCTGGGCGAGCCGGCGACGATCGTCGCCGATGGCCCGGTGACCACGGGGACGTCCGGCCCGGACGTGATTGTCGGTCGCACCGACTTCGACCAGATCGATCCGGGCGGTGGTCGCGACCTGGTGTGCTCCCGCGGTGGTTGGGACGACGTGACCGACAACGACCCCGCGAGGGACCGGATCTCGCTGGGCGCTGGGAGTGACGTCCTCATCTCCGGGCCGGGTGCCAAGGCCTCGGTCGACGGCGGAGCGCCGGCCTCTGCCAACACCTCTGATGGCGACGACATCGTGTATCGGGGCCAGAGCGGCGTCACGGTGGACCTGAGAGCCACCTCCGACTCCCGGGGCAACCAGATCCTCGGCATGGAGTCGGTCGGCGGTACGCCAGCCCGTGACGTCATCACCGGCACGTCGGCGGTCAACCAGCTCTTCGGCGGTGGTGGTCGAGACGACATCCGTGGCCTCGAGGGCGACGACCAGATCGCGATCTCGGGCCCCAAGCAGACCTGGTCGGGGGTAGCCCACCTGATCGGCGGACCCGGTGGCGACCACTTCTACGTGAAGACCCGCGGCGCGCTCGTCGTCCTCGGCGGTGCGGGGAACGACCTCGTCGACGGTGGAAACGGGCCGGACCGACTCAACGGTGGCCGTGGCGCCGACTTCTTGACCGGCGACGGGGGCGCGGACCTGCTTCGCGGCGGCCGTGGGGCAGACCGGCTGGTCGCAGGGTATGGCGACGACACGATGTCCGGCGGCCCGGGCCGCGACAGCTGGCTCAACTTCGACTCGTACTTCGGCTCCGCTCCCGGACGGGTGACGACGGTGCGGATCGGCGCCGGCACGGTCCGGGACAAGGTGGGCGACGTGGTCTTCCACGACCGGCTGGCCGGGATCGAGGTCTACCGCGGCGCCCGCGATGTCGAGCACGTGTACGGCTCGGCCGGCCACGACGTCGTCGACACCCGCGGCACCGAGGGTCACCTGGTCGACCTGGTCTACGGCCGCGGTGGCAACGACCATCTGGTCGCTCCCCGACATGGCCGGATCGACGGCGGAGCCGGCCGCGACTACTGCCGCGCCCAGACGGTCTCGCGCTGCGAGCGTTAGCCGGCAGTGGCCCAGTCGGCGTCGTAGGGGTCTAGAGGTCGCGACCGGGAACCCAGAGCCCCGAGCTGCCGCCCGTCGGTGGCGGCGGTGCCGGTGCCGCGGGTCGCTCGGCCGGGTGCGACGTGATGCCGGTCGGCGGCCGCTCCAGGTCGTTGGGCTCGGCCCGACCGGATTTGGCGACCTCGCCCTCGGCCTGCACCTGGCCCATTCGGAGCTGACCGAGCGCCTGGTCGGCCTGCGTCCGCGCGTCGTCGGGCAGGTAGTCGCGCACGTGGTCGAGCAGCAGGCTGCTGAAGTCGATGAACAGCCGGGCGTCGTTGCGGCCCAGCTTCACCTGCGCGGCATTGAGGGCGGTGAACAGCAGCTCGACGAGCAGCTGGTCGGCGGGAGCGGTTCGTAGCTTCTCCACATATGCCCGAACCTCGTCCTCGGAGAGCCCGGTATCGGTCGGTTCGTCTTGCGGCCCGGTGTTCGTGCTCACGGTCCCCACGTTATCGACGGTGGCGCTGGCGACAAGTCGGTCAGGCCCGCGACCGGGCCGGCACGCCCGTGACCAGCCACGCGTCGGAGCGTTCTCGGTAGAGCAGCGTGGCGGTCCGGGCGAAGAGGAAGACCGAGTATGCGATCCACAGGTAGGTGAGTCCGAGGTCGAGCGCCCAGACCAGAGCGGCCAGCGGGGCGTACACCGCGAGCGTGATCACACCGGCCCACGCGAGGTAGGTGCCGTCGCCCGCACCGATCAGGACGCCGTCGAGTACGAATGCCACGCCGCTGGTCGGCTGGGTGAGGGCGAGCACGATCAGCCCGCCGAGCGCGGCGTGCCAGACGTCCGGGTCGCCGGTGAACACGCGGGGCAGCCAGGGGCTCGCGACCAGCAGCGTGGCGCCGACGACGATGCCGAACCACAGTCCCCACGCCATCATCCGGCGGGTCGTACGCCGGGTGCTCTCGACGTCGCCGGCGCCGAGGTAGCGACCGGTCATGGCCTGGCCGGCGATCGCGATCGCGTCGAGCGCCAGGGCGAGCGTGATCGTGATGGTCCAGACGATCTGGTACGCCGCGATCGACGCCGCGGCCATCGTGCTCGCGACCAGCGTGGCCAGCAGCAACGCCGCCCGCAGGGTCGCGGTACGGACGAACAGCGGCACGTTCGACCGTGCCGCCTCTGCGATGCCACCGCGATCGGGCCGCAGTGACGCGCCGTAGCGCCGGGCCCCTCGGATCACGATGACCACCAGGGCGAGACCGGCGCCGAGTTGCGCCACGGTGGTGCCGAGCGCCGATCCGGAGATGCCCAGGTCGAGTCCGTAGACGAAGGCGAAGTTGAGCCCGATGTTGGCCAGGTTGGCCGCCACCGCGATGACCAGGGGAGTCCGGGTGTCCTGGAGTCCGCGCAGGATGCCGGTGCCGGCCAGCACCACGAGCATCGGCGGGATCCCGAAGGCCGCAATCCGGAGATAGTCGACCGCTTGTGCGTTGACAGCGGGGTCGGCGTCGAACCAGCCGACGATCATGTCGGCCCCGACGGCGACGACGAGGGTCAGGGCCACGCCGATCAGCAGGGCCAGCCAGAGCCCGCTGATCCCGGTCGCGATGGCGCCACGCAGGTCACCGGCGCCGAGATGACGACCGACCGCGGCCGTCGTGCCGTACGCCAGGAACACGGCGAGATAGACCAGGGTCTGGACGACCGTACCCGCGATCGCGAGGCCGGCGAGCGGATTGGTGCCCAGATGCCCGACGATCGCGGTGTCGGCGAGGAGGAACAGCGGCTCGGCGACGAGCGCGAAGAACGCCGGCACGGCGAGTCGCAGGATCTCGCGATCGTCGGCGTCCAGGCGGCGGCGCAGGGCAGGCATCGGTCCTAATGTAATAGGCACCGAGGCCCCCTATCCGTAACATCTCATGCCTGGCGCAACGAGTTTGTCGACAAGGAGATGTGGATTAGCGGTAGGCGGCCAACCCGCCCGAATCTTTGTCGGGTCCACATCGGGTGGAGAACCGTTTCCGCAGGTCAAGTACCGAGTCACCGATTCGTGAATTGCTTCATCCACAGCTGTGTAAACAGCCTGTGCACAGCCTTCGGGCCGGTTGTCCACAGGGGGTTTGGGGTTGTGCACAGGGGCTGTGAATGTCGCTCTTCGCGTCTGGGCGCCGGGGATCTAACGTACGTGGGCAAGACACCGGCGATGGGGTGTACGAGAGCGAAGGCCGACGACGAGATCGGCAGTCCTGTCGGTGGTGTTGCCTACCGTAAATGAGCCGACCGCCCGTGGGGGCCCGCTCGGGGAATCGTCTCGGGTGACCTTCGTGTCAGAGGGGATAGCTGCCTTGAGCGTCGCCGAGTTCCGTGGAGGTTCGGGCTCCGGCGACCCCCACGAGGACTACGACGCGATCTTCGGCGGTCCGCCCGGCAGCGGTGGGCCGTCCCGGGGCGATCGGACCCCGCCGTCCGACCACGCGGCCGAGCAGTCGGTGCTCGGCGCGATGCTGCTCTCGAAGGACGCCATCGCCGACGTCGTCGAGGCGGTTCGCGGCGTCGACTTCTACCGCCCCGCTCACGAGGTCGTCTACGACGCGATCATCGATCTCTACGGTCGCGGTGAGCCGGCCGACGCGGTCACGGTCGCCGCCCAGCTGCAGCGCCGCGGCGATCTCGACCGGATCGGCGGCGCGCCGTACCTGCACGATCTGGTCGCCGGTGTCCCGATCGCTGCCAACGCCGGCTACTACGCCGAGATCGTCCGCGAGAAGGCGATCCTGCGCCGTCTGGTCGACGCCGGCACCAAGATCGCCCAGCTCGGCTACGCCGCCGAGGGCCAGGTCGACGACGTGGTGGATCGGGCCCAGGCCGAGGTCTACAGCGTCACCGAGCGGCGCACCAGCGAGGACTACCAGCCGCTGAGCGAGCTGATGGCCGAGACCCTCGACGAGATCGAGGCGATCAACGCCCACGACGGTGGGCTGGCCGGAGTGCCGACCGGGTTCGCCGACCTCGACGAGCTGACCAACGGCCTGCATGCGGGGCAGATGGTGATCGTCGCGGCGCGGCCTGCCCTCGGTAAGGCGCTGGCGCTCGACACGCCGCTGCCGACGCCGACCGGCTGGACCACGATGGGCGAGGTCGCGGTCGGTGACTACCTGGTGGACGCCGACGGCCGTCCGACACGGGTGGTCGCCGCGACCGAGGTGATGACGGATCGGCCGTGCTACGAGGTGGGCTTCAAGGACGGGGAGCGGATCGTCGCCGACGCCCAGCATCAGTGGCTGACCTGGGACCGGCGAGCTCGCCGGACGGCCCTTGATTCGACCTACGCCGACGACCCGAGCGGGCCGGAGGTCCGCACAACCGAGGAGATCGCCGGCACGCTGCGCTGCGGACCGTCCGACTCCCGGGCGAACCACACGATCCTGACGGGCGCGCCGTTGCAGCTCCCCGACGCCGATCTGCCGATCCCGCCGTACACCCTGGGCGCCTGGCTCGGCGACGGTCACTCCGCGGCCGGCCGGTTCACCACGGCCGATTCCGAGATCGTCACGCGAATCGAGGCCGACGGTCTGGTGGCGCAGCCGCACGGTGGCCACATCTACGGCCTGTCGGTTCCGATCGATCGGCGCCGCCTCCGCGGCCGCGACGTTCGGTCGTTCACCGATCGGCTGCGCGATCTGGGCATGCTCGGCAACAAGCACATTCCGCCCACCTACCTCCGCGGCTCGGAGCAGCAGCGCCGCGATCTGCTCGCCGGGCTGCTCGACATCGACGGCTATGTGACCGACAGGGGCAGCGTCCGGTTCGCGGTCGGCAATCGTCGGCTGGCCGAGGGCACGCTGGAGCTCGTCCACACCCTGGGCTATCGGGCGACGCTGCGTACGACTCGGGTTCGCGGTCACAGCGATGCGTCGTCGGTCTGCTACCTGGTCAGCTTCACGCCGGGCGACAAGGTCTTCCACCTGCCACGAAAGGCCGCTCGCCAGGTGATCCCCGGCGTCAAGGCGCGCCATCGCCGGATCGAGGACGTCCGCCCGATCCCGTCGGTCCCGGTCCGCTGCGTCCAGGTCGACAACCCGGATCGGCTCTATCTCGCCGGTCGATCGATGGTGCCGACCCACAACTCGACCCTCGGGCTCGACATGTGCCGAGCGGCGTCGATCAAGCACGGTCTGACCAGCGTCATCTTCTCGCTGGAGATGAGCCGTACCGAGATCACCATGCGACTGCTGTCGGCCGAGGCGCGGATCGCGATGAACCACATGCGCAACGGCCACATGACCGACGACGACTGGTCACGGCTGGCCCGCAAGATGGGCGAGGTGTCGTCGGCGCCGCTGTTCATCGACGACAGCCCCAATCTCACGATGATGGAGATCCGGGCCAAGGCGCGGCGGCTCAAGCAGCGCCAGGACCTGCGGCTGATCGTCGTTGACTATCTGCAGCTGCTCTCGTCCGGGAAGCGAGTCGAGAGCCGCCAGGTCGAGGTGTCGG
Organism: Nocardioidaceae bacterium; assembly: GCA_035262905.1. Classification (GTDB taxonomy): domain Bacteria; phylum Actinomycetota; class Actinomycetes; order Propionibacteriales; family Nocardioidaceae; genus DATFRX01. The sequence continues at coordinate 575 of DATFRX010000327.1, read as the reverse complement.
AGTTCTCCCGGCAGATGAAGCTGCTCGCCAAGGAGCTCGAGGTGCCGATCGTGGCGATCGCGCAGCTCAACCGCGGTGCCGAGCAGCGAACCGACAAGCGGCCCATGCTGTCCGATTTGCGTGAATCGGGAAGTTTAGAACAGGACGCCGACGTCGTGATCCTGCTGCACCGCGACGACGCCTACGACCGCGACTCGACCCGGCCCGGCGAGGCCGATCTGATCGTTGCCAAGCACCGGGCCGGTCCGACCGACACGGTCGTGGTCGCGTTCCAGGGCCACTACTCCCGCTTCGTCGACATGCAGCAGGCGTAGCCGCTTATCCGCGGATCACGCCGATGCCGGCGGTGCCGCCGCCGGCTCTTGTCGCAGCAGCCCGATCCCCGTGATGATCGCCCACAATGCGATGGCGCCGGCCAGCGGGAAGAGCAGGTCGAGGGCTTCGGTCAGCAAGAACGTGCCGCCCGCCAGCGCGTATGCGACGCCGCCGACCACGGCGAATGCGGCCGCGAGCCAGTTGCCGAGGGTACGGGTCGCTGCGCCGATCACACCGAGCGCCGCGATGCTGAGTCCGAA
>DATFRX010000326.1:0-8653 GCA_035262905.1 Nocardioidaceae bacterium | reverse complement strand
GACCGCTCGGCGCCCGTGGCGGGTCCGTGGCGGTAGCCATATTGCGAAACACGCCGGCGTGTTTCGCAGTTTGCCTACCCTCAGTGCGCGGGTCTACGCGGGTGCGGTGGCGCGTCGGCGAGGGCGCCGCGGCTTGACCTTGACCCGGTCGGGCACGAGCCGGCGCAACGCCTCGTCGGCATGCAAGGTCAGCAGCCGCTCTGCCCGGCGCCGGTCACCGAGTCGGACGGCCTCGACGATGGTGCCGTGCTCCACGACGAGGTCGGCCGGGACGTAGTCGGTCTGCTCGAGGGCGGCCAGGCACATCCGCGTCTCGGCGAGCAGCGTGTCGTGCATCCGCTTGAGCCTGGGACTCTTGGCCTCGCCGACCAGCGCCTGGTGGAAGGCCAGGTCGGCGTCGCTGATCGCTTCGGAGTTGGCTCGCTTGGCGGCTCGGGCCAGGGCCGCGTGCGCCTTGGCGAGCACCACCGAGCTGCGTACCGGATCGCCGTCCAGGATCGCGGACACGGCGGCCCGCTCGATCGCCGTGCGTGCCAGGTAGATGTCGGACACGTCGTCGGCGGTGAGCTCGATGACGAACAGGCCGCGGTTGGGCTCGCTGCGAAGCAGCCCCTCCTGGACCAGCCGCTGCATCGCCTCGCGCAGTGGACCGCGGCTGACGCCGAGACGGTTGGCGAGCTCGGCCTCACCGAGTTGGGCGCCGGGCCGGATCCCGCCGTGGATGATCGCGTTGCGCAGTTGGCGCGCGATCACGCTCGCAGTCGACTCCCGAGTAATACGTTCCAGATGGTCTTGTGGGGTCGTCATGTCGAGTTTTTCCCCGTTCGGTGCGTCGGCCGGGCCCGAAACAGTGAGCCCAGACCGGGGTGTGTCGTGTCGTCGCCGGCCAACCGCAGTCCTTCCCATACGGTCACCTGGTTCGCGGTGAGTACCGGCTTGGCCGCTGCCGACTCGAGGTCTGGGAGCCATGCGGCGGAGTGCAACGCCGTGTCCGGAAGGAGGACGGCATCGGCTGCGCTGTGTTCGAGCGAAGACACGAGTCCGAGTACGCGATCCCGCCCTAGGGTGCCGACCTCCTCGGCCGTGATGATATCGGCACTCGACGAGCCGACCACCTCGATGCCGTCCGTGGCGAGAAAGTCGACGAACCTGTCGACCACGTCGCGTGGGTAGGTCGCGGCGATCGTCACCGTTTGTACGCCGAGGGTGTGCGCCGCGTTGGCGAAGGCGATCGACGTACTCGAGGCCGGGCAGCCGAGCCGATCCGACAGGGCAGCGACCTGCTGACGCGCGCCGTCCCACCCGAAGACGAAGCTGCCGCTCGTACACGCCCACATGACGGCGTCGGGAGCCTTTGGCCGGAGCTGCTCGGCGCCGTCGGCGAGCCGCTCGGTCGAGCCGAGGTCGAGGAGTGCGTCGACGCGGTGCGCATCCTCGCCGACCGACGTGTGCACGACGGGGAGTGCGATGCCGGGGCCGAGAATCCTTTCCAGCAGGGGGAAGTCGTCCTCGGCGGCATAGCCAGGATAAAGCAGCCCCACGGTCGTCTTCGTCGTCATCGCGTTGGACCTGCCTGCCTGCTGGTCGGCGATTGGCGTCGTGGCCGAGGTCATCTTGTTCACTGGCCGATTGTTGACAATGGTACAGCCCGTGGTAGCTTGCGGGACGCAGCAGAGGTAACCAGTTGTCCAGACTCTCGTGGGGAGTGCTGACTAGATGGTGAGACGTAGCGACCGGCTGAGTGTCGGATCCAGCCGATGGTCCCGGCGAGACCTGTTGAGGGGTTCGCTGATCGGCGGTGCGGCGCTTGCGGCGCCCAGTCTGCTCAGTGCCTGCGCGAAGGCCGAGGACAGTAGCGGCAGTGGGAGCGGCGGGCGACTGCAGCAGCTGCAGTCGCAGGGCACGATCACGGTCGGCATCGCGGGCGAGGAGCCCTACGGCTTCCTCGACGGCGGCGAGCTCACCGGCATGGACCCGACCGTCCAGGAGAAGATCTGGGGCGAGCTCGGCATCGACGACGTGAAGTCGGTGCAGGTCGGTTTCGACTCCCTGATCCCAGGGCTCAACGCCGGCAACTTCGACGTCGTCGCAGCCGGGATGTTCATCACCGGCGAGCGCTGCGCAGAGGCACAGTTCTCCGAGCCGATGTACTGCGCCCCCGAAGCCTTCCTGGTGCCGGAGGGCAACCCGGACAACCTCTCAGACTTCAAGTCGGCCGCCGATGCCGGCGTCACCGTCGGTGTGTTCAGCGGAGCGGTCGAGGGCCCTGCGCTCGAGGACGCCGGCGTCGACCACTCCAATGTCGTGACCGTCCCCGACCAGCAGGCCGGCCTGATCCAGCTCCAGCAGGGTCGCATCGACACGATCTCGTTGACCAGCATCACGCTCAACTGGATCGTCAACCAAGGTCAGGCACCCGGCTTCGAGGTCACCGAGCCGTTCACCCCGACCGACCCGAAGACCGGCCAGAAGATCTACGGCTGCGGCGGTGCGGTGTTCCGCTTGGACGACGACGATCTGGTCCAGGCGTTCAACGAGAAGCTCGCCGACCTGATCGGGCCGCCCAACAAGCTGACCCCGCTGATCGAGAAGTTCGGCTTCGGCCCGGAGACACTGCCGCCCCCGAACCTGACCACCGAGAAGCTCTGCAACATCGGCTGATCGACGGCTCAGCGCCATGAGCGACTACAACCTCGGCCCGTGGCTCGACGACTTCGCGCACGGACTTTGGGTCACGATCTACCTCACGGTGGTCAGTGCCTTCTTCGCACTGGTCCTCGCGTTCGTTCTCGGCATGCTCGCCCGAGTCCGGCACATTGCGCCGCGTACCTTCGCCCGGATCGTCATCGAGTTGTTTCGCGGCACGTCGTTGTTGATCCAGCTGTTCTGGTTCGTCTTCGCCTTCCCTGTGATCGTGGGCATCGTCTGGACCCAGCCGGTCATCCCGGTGATCATCGCCCTCAGCCTCAACTTCGGCGCCTACGGAGCCGAGGTCGTGCGGGGCGCGATCAATGCGGTGGCGACGCCGCAGTGGGAGGCCGCGGTCGCGCTCAACCTGACGCCCTTCCAACGGATGCGCCGGGTGATCCTGCCGCAGGCCGTGCCGTTGATGATCCCGCCGTTCAACAACCTGCTCATCCAACTGCTCAAGAGCACTCCCTTGGTGATCCTGATCCCGGGCGTGCTGGACTTTCTCTCGGTCGGCGAGCTCTACCGCCGGTCCGAGACGACGCACTACGTCTCCCTCTACATTGCCGAGTTGGTCGTCTACTTCCTGCTGGCCTACGCGTTCACGCTGATCCTGCGCGCGCTGGAGGCGAGGGCCAAGGCGCGCGTCGGGCGCGCCGAGCCCCGACGCAAGATCTTCAGCTTCCGGGGCCCTTCCCCTGAGGAAGAGCTTCCGGCGGAAGAGAAGGCGCTCGCATGAACTCGAACTGGGACTGGGACTACGCGGTCGACATCTTCCCCGACATCTTGCGGGCTTTCGTCGAGTACACGCTGACCATCACGATCCTCAGCTCGGTGATCGCCGCGGTCGTCGGGCTGCTGTTCGCCGTCATCCGCTTCCTCCACGTGCCGGTGCTGTCCCAGGTGATCACCGGCTTCCTGGAGTTCGTCCGGTCGACGCCGATTCCGGTTCAGCTGTTCTTCCTGTTCTATGTACTCCCCGACTACGGGATCCTGGTTGGCGCGACCACCGTCGGCGTGTGGTGCCTCGGCCTGCACTACGCCTGCTACTACGCCGAGGTCTACCGCGCCGGGATCGATGCCGTACCCAAGGGACAGTGGGAGGCCTGCACCGCGCTGTCGATTCCCCGACGCTACGTCTGGCAGCACGTCGTCCTGCCGCAGGCGCTGCGCAACGTACTGCCGTCGCTCGGCAACTACGTGATCTCGATGTTCAAGGAGACCCCGTTCCTCTTCGTAATCTCCGTACCCGAGATGGTCAGCGTGGCGCAGGGGATCGGCTCGAGGAACTTCCGCTACGTCGAGCCGCTCACCATTGCCGGCCTGATCTTCCTGGCGGCGAGCTACCCCGCGGCCGTCGCGCTGAGGAGACTGGAGATTCGTCTTGGCCACGCATGACACCACCGCCCAGCCCGACGCGGCCGGCACGGCTACCGACGGCCAGCCGCTGATCCGGTTCGACGACGTGGTCAAACGGTTCGGCGAGCTGACCGTGCTCGACAAGCTCAAACTCAGCGTCAACGCCGGCGAGCGGGTGACGCTGATCGGTCCCAGCGGATCCGGCAAGACCACGATCCTGCGGCTGTTGATGACCCTGGAGGACCTGACCGGCGGCCACATCTGGGTGGGCGACCAGCCGCTGTGGCACATGCGCAAGGGCGACAAGCTGGTGCCCGCCAACCAGAAGCACCTGCGCGAGGTGCGCAAGCAGATCGGCATGGTCTTCCAGCACTTCAACCTGTTCCCCAACATGACCGTCCTGCAGAACCTGATCGAGGCTCCGATTCGGGTGCTGGGCAAGAGCAAGGCGGAGGCCTCGGAGAAGGCTCGCGAGCTACTCGACCAGGTCGGCCTCGCGGCGAAGGTGGACGCTCATCCGTCGCAGCTGTCCGGCGGCCAGCAGCAGCGGGTCGCCATCGCCCGCGCGCTCGCGATGGAGCCGAGAATCCTGCTGCTCGACGAGGTCACGTCCGCCCTCGACCCGGAGCTGATCGCCGGTGTGCTCGGTGTCCTGCGCGACATCGCCGACACCACCGACATCACGATGCTGATCGTCACTCATGAGATGGGATTCGCCCGCGACGTCTCGCACCGGGTGATGATGTTCGACAGCGGTCAGATCGTCGAGCAGGGGCCGCCCGACAAGATCTTCAGTGAGCCGGAGAACGATCGGACCAGGTCCTTTCTGCACGCCATCCTTGACGAACGCTGATCCAGCGGCGCAGCCGAGGGGCCGTGGCGACCGAGTTCGTCCCACGAGCGAGCAGCCGCTGGGTCGGTCCGACGGCGGTGCGGCCGATCGCGGCCAGCGCGGCCCACATCGTGACCTGGTTGGCACTCAGGACCGGCTTGCCGAGGGCGGCCTCGATCCGCGGGATCAGGTCGTAGGTCGCCAGGTTGGTGCAGCTGACGAAGATCGCCTCGGCATCGACGTGGTCGGTGGCGATGATGAGCTCCTGCGTGCGCTCGTACGGCACGGTCCAGATCCGGCCGTCGAGTCGCAGGTCCGTACGCGACACGGTCTCGACGCCGGCGTCCTCGAGGAAGGCGCAGAGGAAGTCGGTGACGTCGCTGACGTAGGGCGTGGCGATCGCGATCCGGCCGGCGCCTACCTCGGCGAGGGCCGCCAGCAAAGCTCCGGATGCGGTCACCGCCTTCGCCGCGCCGCCCTCGCACATCGCCTGGCGCAGCGCCTCCTCGCCGGCAAGGCCGCCGACGAAGCTGCCGGAGGTGCACGCGTAGGCGACGACCTCGCACTCCAGTGGCGTCAGGATCCGGGTCGCGTCGCGGACGTCCTCGGCGCCACTGATCGTCGCGGCCAGCTCGACTCCGACATGCAGCGGCGAGTACGGCGTCCGCGCGAGGTGCAGTGAGATGTCGTCCGGCGTCCAGCGCCAGAGCTCTCGGTCGAGCGCGAGGTCGAACGGCGCGACCACGCCGAGATGGCGCTGCAGGGCGGGCTCCGGCGGGATCGGGACCTCGAACTCCGCTGGCAAAATACCCATGGACACCTCGCTCCACAGCCGCGCCCCGGACGGATCAGATGTTCACACGCCCTCGCCGCAGGCGAGATTGTTGACAATCGTACAAACGCATCCCTAGCGTCAACCCAGGTCGGTGCGAGGGTCAAGACCCAGTGTGGAGTACGCATGCAAGCCCGCAGCAAGCCGGACACATCCCGCCCCGTCGTCGCCGCGCTGTGCGGCGGACGGCCGGACGGCATGGAGCCGATCGAGGCGGTCGCCGACGTGCGCTATGTCGACGGCGACACGCTGGCCGACGGGCTCCGCGGCGCCGAGGTGTTGTTCGTCTGGGACTTCCGCTCGGCCGCCTTGCGAGACGCGTGGTCGGCCGCCGACGCACTGCGCTGGGTGCACGTTGCGGGTGCAGGGGTCGACCGGGTGCTGTTCTCCGAGCTGGCCGAGAGCGAGGTCGTGGTCACCAACTCGCGGGGCGTCTTCGACCGGCCGATGGCGGAGTACGTGCTGGCGCTGATCCTCGCGTTCGCCAAGGATCTGCCCGCCACGGTGCGCTTTCAGCAGGCCGAGCAGTGGTCCTATCGCGAGACAGAGGACATCGGCGGCAAACGGGCTGTCATTGTCGGGACCGGGTCGATCGGACGTGAGATCGCTCGGCTGCTTCGGGCCGTCGGCATGGCAGTCCACGGCGTCGGCCGTACTCCTCGCGACGTCGACCCGGACTTCGGCGCGGTGTCATCGGTGTCCGACCTGACCGGCGCGGTGGGCGATGCGGACTACGTCGTGGCCGTCGCGCCGCTGACCGAGCAGACCCGGGGGCTGATCGACGCCGACGTCTTCGCCGCGATGCCGTCGACGGCCCGGCTGATCAACGTCGGCCGCGGGGCACTGGTCGACCAGGCGGCCCTCGTCGAGGCACTGGAGTCGGGTCAGATCGACGGCGCCGGACTCGACGTGTTCACCGAGGAGCCGCTGCCGCCCGGCGATCCGCTCTGGCGGCATCCGCGAGTGATCGTGTCGGCGCACATGTCGGGCGACTCGGTGGGCTGGGCCGATCGCATCATCGATCTCTTCGCGCGCAATCTGGCACGGTGGCAGGCGGGGGAGCCGTTGCTGAACGTCGTCGACAAGCACCTCGGCTTCGCGGCCGTGGAGATGGGAAGCCGAGATGGCTGAGCTGGCCCTGCTGACTGCCACCGAGCTGCGCCGGGCGTACGTCGCGGGCGAGCTGTCACCGGTCGAGGTCACGCAGGCGGCGCTGGACCGGATCGACTCCTACGACAAGGCGGTCAACGCGTTCTGCCTGGTCGATCCGGAGCGGGCGCTGGCAGCAGCCCGTGAGTCCGAGCAGCGCTGGCAGCGAGGCGAGCCGCTCGGATCGGTCGACGGCGTACCCACGTCGATCAAGGACCTGCTGCCCGCCAGGGGCTGGCCGACCCTTCGGGGATCGCGGCTGATCTCGCCGGATCAGGTCTGGGACGTCGACGCACCGGCGACGGCGCGGCTCCGGGAGCAGGGCGCGGTGCTGCTCGGCAAGACGACCACGCCCGAGTTCGGCTGGAAGGGCGTCACCGACAGTCTGCTGTGCGGCCCGACTGGCAACCCGTGGGATCCGTCGCGCACGTCGGGTGGCTCGAGCGGGGGCAGCGCGGCCGCCGTGGCACTCGGGATGGGCGCCCTGACGGTCGGCACCGACGGCGGTGGCTCGGTGCGCATCCCGGCCGGCTTCTCGGGCATCGTGACGCTGAAGCCGACGTACGGCCGGGTGCCGCTCTACCCGCCGAGCCCGTTCGGCACCCTGTCCCACGTCGGGCCGATGACCCGGACTGTCACGGACACCGCCCTGCTGATGGACGTCATCACTCGACCCGACGTACGCGACTGGTCGGCGTTGGACTCGCCGCGTGGGTCGTACCTCGGCGGTCTGGACGACGGCGTCGAGGGGCTGCGGATCGCGCACTCGCCACGGCTCGGCTACGCCGACGTCGATCCCGAGGTGACTGCTTCGGTCCGGGCGGCGGTTGATGTCCTGGCCGAGCTCGGCGCCGTCGTCGAGGAGGTCGACCCGGGCTTCGACGACCCGATCGAGGCGTATCACACGCTGTGGTTCAGCGGCGCGGCCAAGGTGGTGCTGAGCCATGGCGACGACGCCGTCGACCGGATCGATCCGGGGCTGGCCGAGATCGTCGAGGAGGGTCGCCGGATGACCGCGTTGGACTACCTCGACGCGACCCAGGTACGGATGGATCTCGGCGTCCGGATGGGACAGTTCCACCAGACGTACGACCTGCTCGTCACGCCAACGCTGCCGCGGCCAGCCTTCGAAGCGGGCGTCGAGGTGCCGGGCGGGTCCGGGATGCGCCGGTGGACCGAGTGGACGCCGTTCAGCTATCCCTTCAACCTGACCCAGCAGCCGGCGGCCAGCGTGCCTTGTGGGCGGACCGCCTCGGGGCTGCCGATCGGGCTGCACGTCGTCGGCCCGCGGCACTCCGATGCGCTGGTGCTGCGGGCCGCCCGGGCCTACGAGGCGGCGACCTCGTGGCGACCGCCCCGGCCCGACGACGACTGGCCGTCGAAGGATGGGAGCTCGCACTGATGGCACGGCATCTGACGATCAGCCTCGACAAGCGCGGCGTGTCGTGTACGGCGTTGCTTCTCGACGAGGAGGCGCCGCGTACTTGTGCCGCGGTGTGGGAGGCGCTGCCGCAGTCGGCGCAGGTCTACCACGGCAAGTACGCCCGCAACGAGATCTACACCCTGGTGCCGGCGTTCGCGGCGACCGAGCCGGGTTTGGAGAACTCGACGGTGACGCCGATCCCGGGTGACGTGTGCTACTTCAACTTCACCGGTGGGCAGTTGCAGAACCCGGCCTACGGCTACGAGGCGGCGGGGGAGTTGGGCAACATCGTCGATCTCGCGCTGTTCTACGGGCGCAACAACCTGCTGATCAACGGCGACGTCGGTTGGGTGCCCGGCACGGTCTTCGC
>DATFRX010000325.1:0-13154 GCA_035262905.1 Nocardioidaceae bacterium | reverse complement strand
TGGCCCCCGGCATCGCACCGGCGCTGCCGAGCACACTCGACAGGTAGCGGCCGTACACCTGGCGCGGCAGGTAGCTCCCCCGATCGGCCACGACACCACGCGCGGCACACCACCGCAGCAGATGGTCCGGCTCGTCGAGGTAGGCACTCATCCGGTTCGCGGTGTTGTTGAGCACGTGCTCGGGATCGGCCCGGCCGTGCGCGAGTCCGGGGCCCATGCAGCGCTCGCGTTCGATCACCCGGATCTCGATCGGCCGATCGGCCTCGGCACGACGGGCCAGCGCCGCCGCGGTCAGGACCCCGGCGGCACCGCCTCCCAGGACGGCGATCCGAGCCGCGGATCGAGGGGCAGCCGGCCGGATCGAACCAGAGTCGCGCATGGGCGGGTCCGTTCTGTCGTGAGTCTAGTGAATTAGTAGTCTAAGCTGCTCGACCTCGTTCACCAAGACCCGTCAGTACGGAGATCCGGTCGGTCCGGCAGGCCACTCAGTGCGGCAGCCAGGCGTCCTCGTCGCGCGTCATCGCCGAGATGTTCTTGGGCAGCTCGCCGTCGGCCAGGTGCTGGATGGTCACCGACTCGAACACCTGGCGAAGACTGCTCCGGGCAGCGATCCAGGCGTGCTGCAAGACGATCGCCGAGTCGTTGTACGTCACCGCCTCCGGGCGCAATCCGTACACGCTCACCAGCGGACCGTCGACCGCCCGGATGACGTCCGCGATCGTGACCTCGTTGGCAGGCCGGCCGAGCCGCCAGCCACCGGACTGTCCACGCTGACTGACCACGATCCCGGCTCGACGCAGGTCGGCCAGGATCGCCTGCAGGAAGCCGTGCGGGATGTCTTGGAGCCGTCCGATCTCTTCAGCGGAGACCGGACCGCCGTCGGTCCTCCCCGCGATCTCGATGAGCGCTCGTAGCGCATAGTCCGACTTGGCCGACACCCGCATGCGGCAAAGTCTGTCAGATCGCTCGGCTCAGTCGGCATAGGCTGCGCAGCGATCCTTGAACGGAGTGAGTTCTTAGGCGGACGTGAGTGCCATCTCGGCCGCCTCGTGCCGGCGGGAGCGCCGCTCGGCTCGCACCGCGACGACGATCAGCTGGGCCCAGACCAGCGTCCACAGCACGGCCGCGACAACGATCAGCCCGCCGCTGACACCGGCCCAGTCCATGAACGTCTGGATGTTGGTGAGCACGATGAGTCCGCCGGCGGCCACGCCCAGGATCCGGGCCGGCATGATCTTGACCAGCCAGGCCGCGATCGGCGCCGCGATCACGCCGCCGACCATCAGGGCACCGGCCCAGACCCAGTTCACGCCCTCGCTGCCGAGCGCGAGCAGGAAGCCCAGGGATCCGCCAACGGCGACGACGAACTCCGACGTGTCGATCGATCCCACGACCTTGCGCGGCTCGACCCGACCGGACGAGAGCAGCGTGGTCGTGCCGACCGGACCCCAGCCGCCGCCACCGACCGCGTCGAGTGCGCCGCCGACTGCGCCGAGCGGCGTCAGGAAGGCGGCCGACAGGCGACCCTTGAACTGCGGCCGCCGACCGCCGAGCGCGAGGAACCGCCAGAGCACGTACCCGCCGAGCACCAGCAGGATGACCGAGACGACCGGGATCGCCGTCTCGGCGTCCAGGTTGGACAGCACTGTGGCGCCGACGAATGCGCCGATCCCGCCGGGCAGGGCGATGATGCTCACGATGCGCCAGTCGATGTTGCCGAGCCGCCAGTGGGCCGCGCCGGACACCAGGGTCGTGCCCACCTCGGACAGGTGCACCGCGGCCGACGCGGCGGCTGGCGCGATCCCGGCGGCGAGCAGCATCGTCGATGACGTCACGCCGTACGCCATGCCGAGCGAGCCGTCCACCAGTTGGGCGAACAGGCCCACCGTGGCGAGCACCAGCAGATTCCGCATGCCCATCCCTCCGAGTCAAATCTAGTGAACTAGTAGATTAAGTCGACACGATTCACTCGGTCAAACTCGAGGACCGATGGGCGGCTCAGTACCCCTGACGCGGGCCGAAATCGGGTGGCCGCGGTCACAACCCGGACGGGCGCCTTGTCCAGGGCTACTGGCGAGTAGCATACTGAAGTTACTGACGAGTAAGCCCAAGCGCTCGGGAGCGCTCTGACCGCGGAAGCTGGGGAGATCGTGAGCCACTTCAGGAGCAATCTGCGCGACATCGAGTTCAACCTGTTCGAGGTCTTCGGGGTCGACCAGGTCATGGGTCAGGGCCCCTACGCAGACATCGATGTCGAGACCAGTCGCAGCATCCTGGCCGAGGTCGAGCGCCTGGCGCGTGACGAGCTCGCGACGTCGTTCTCCGAGGGCGATCGCCAGCCACCGGCCTTCGATCCCGCCACGCACACCGTCGAGCTTCCCGCCGCGTTCAAGCACGCCTATCACTCCTGGATGGACGCCGAGTGGTGGCGGCTGCAGAACCCCACCGAACTCGGCGGCACCCCCGCTCCCGCCGCACTGATCTGGTCGACCGCGGAGCTGGTCCTCGGCGCCAACCCCGCGATCTGGATGTACGCCTGCGGCCCGAGCTTCGCCAACATCTTGTGGCACAACGGCAACGAGCGCGACCGTCAGATCGCCCGCCACATCATCGAGCGCCGCTGGGGCGCCACCATGGTCCTCACCGAGCCGGACGCCGGCTCCGACGTCGGCGCCGGTCGCGCCAAGGCCTATCCGCAGCCCGACGGGAGCTGGCACCTCGAGGGCGTCAAGCGCTTCATCACCTCGGGCGAGCACGACCTCACCGAGAACATCGTCCACCTCGTCCTGGCCCGCCCGGTCGGTGTCGAGGGCGCCGGAGGCCCGGGCACCAAGGGCCTGAGCCTGTTCATCGTTCCGAAGCACCACTTCGACCCGGAGACCGGCGAGCTGACCGGTGAGCGCAACGGCGTCTACGCCACTGGGGTCGAGAAGAAGATGGGCATCAAGGTCTCGACCACCTGCGAGCTCACCTTCGGCGACCCGTCGGTGGGCGGCGGCGAGCCGGCTCGTGGCTGGCTGCTCGGCGAAGTACACAACGGCATCGCGCAGATGTTCCAGGTCATCGAGCACGCCCGGATGATGGTCGGCACGAAGGCGATCGCGACCCTGTCGACCGGCTACCTCAACGCGCTGGACTACGCGAAGGAGCGGGTGCAGGGAGCCGATCTCACCCGCTCGACCGACAAGACGGCGCCCCGGGTCACGATCACCCACCACCCGGACGTACGTCGGTCGCTGATGACCCAGAAGGCCTACGCGGAGGCCCTCCGGGCGCTGGTCGTCTTCGCCGGGACCTACCAGGACCGGATCCGGATCGCCGAGGCCAACGGCGAGCGTGACGAGCTGGCCGAGAAGGTCAACGACCTGCTGCTCCCGATCGTCAAGGGCTACGGCTCGGAGCGCTCGTGGGTGCTGCTCGGCACCGAGTCGCTCCAGACCCTCGGCGGCTCCGGATTCCTGCAGGACTACCCGATCGAGCAGTACGTACGTGACGCCAAGATCGACACGCTCTACGAAGGCACGACCGCGATCCAGGGCATGGACCTGTTCTTCCGCAAGATCGTGAAGGACAAGGCCACGGCACTCGGACATCTGGCCGCCGAGGTGAAGGAGTTCGCCGACTCCGAGGCGGGCAACGGCCGACTGAAGGTCGAGCGGGGCCTGCTCGCCAAGGCACTCGACGACGCCCAGGGGATCGTCGGCGCCATGGTCGGCCAGCTCATGTCGGCCGATCCGAATGCCGAGGAAGGCGACATCGCCAACGTCTACAAGGTGGGACTCAACTCCACGCGGCTGCTAACGGTGCTCGGCGACGTGGTCTGCGCGTGGCTGCTGCTCCGCCAGGCCGAGGTGGCGCTCGACAAGCTCGGCGGCGAGGTGTCCAAGTCCGACCAGGCGTTCTACGAGGGCAAGGTCGCGGCCGCGCAGTGGTTCGCGCACACCGTGCTGCCGAAGGTGGCCGCCGAGCGAGCGATCGCCGAGTCGACCGAGCTGACCGTGATGGACCTCGACGAAGCCGCGTTCTAGCCGTTCTCGATCGGGCCGAGGCGTGCCACGATATGCGCCGTGACTACCTCGACGACCGACCCGCCGGTCGCGATCAAACCATCACGAGCCTGGTACGCGGTCGCGGCCGCCATCTTCATCGCAAGCCTGGTCCCCGCGGTGATCCTGATCCAGAACGCGGCCGACGACGTCGACTTCGGGATGGACTCGATCACCGACGGCTCGATCCACGTCAGTGACCAGCGACTGTCGGTCTTCGCGCCGGCCGACTTCCCGGCGCCGAGCCTGATCACGTGCACCGTCAGTGGGCCGGGCGGCCAGCAGATCCCGCTGGACGAGTCCGGCGCCGAGCTGACCCACGGCCAACGCGAACGGATCGGGCGCACCCCGGAGGACCTGCCGCCGGGCGTCTACCAGCTCAGCTGCGCGGACCGCTCCGGAGAGATCGACCCGAACGCCTTCCACGTGCTCTCGACAGAGGGCTGGACCGACGCGATCCTCAAGATCGTGGTCGGCGCAGTCATCGCGGTCCTCGCCGGCTTGATCGCGATCACGATTGTGATCGTCACCGCGGTCCTGCGATCGAATGCGCGACGGCGCGCCATCCAGCCCAGGTGGCCGTACCCGCCTCCGCCGCCACCGGGTTACCCACCACCGCCGTACGCACCGCCGCCGGGTTCTCCGCCGGTGCCGTGACATGCTCGAACGGTGAGCGAGCCCGCGGCCGATCTGGCCACCACAGCGACCAGACGCCGGCCGTCTCGGGCGTGGTACGTCGTGGCGTTCGTGCCGTTTCTGCTCAGCCTGATCCCGGCGTACTTCCTGGGTGAGGCCGCGGCCGACAAGGTGGCGGTGGAGCTCACCCCGGTGACCAGCCGGGCGGTCGATCTCCAGTCGGACGACCGGTCGATCTATGCCACGTCACACGAGCTCAGTGAACAGGCGCACTGCACGCTCCGCTCGGTGACCGGCGCGGCGATCCAGCTCGACCACTCGGTGTCGCATCTGTCGACCGAGCAGGACGGCCGGACCTGGTATCGGGTCGCCGCCCTGCCCGACAACGTCGACACCGGGACCTACCTGTTCCGATGCCGAGCCGGCGGCAGCGCCGTGGATCCGACGTCGTTCGCCGTGAGCGCCGCACCGCGATGGGGCCAGTTCGCGTTGCTGCTGCTCGCAACCTTCGGTGTACCGGTCGCCGCCGCCGTGTTCGGTCTGCTGATCGTCGTGGCGATCGTCGTCCTGCGCCGTCGCGCCGAGCGCGAGGAGCGATCGCTGTCCGCGCTTCAGCTCGAGTAGGGCAACAAGGTCGAGTCGACCGACTCCCAGGCGTCGCGAAGCTGCTCAAGGTCGGCCGGCCGCTTGGCCGAGAGGTCGGCCTGCTCGCGCTCGTCGACGGCCAGGTCGAGAAGCGATGCAAGATCGGCGCCGGATATCGGATGGTTAGGCTCGGCTCGTGGAGTTGTTGGCGACCTACGTCGGGGCCTGGCGCGAGTCGGCGGTCGACGTAGGCAATCTCGGGGCCCAGCTCACCGACTCGGACTGGGACCTTCCGACCGACTGTCCGGGCTGGCAGGCCCGTGACGTGCTCGCACACCTGGTCGACATCGAGGAGTGGCTGGCCGCGGACGAGCCACCCGCCGAGCGCCCCGGCAGCTCGATGTCGGAGTGGACTCAGCACGGCGTGGATCAACGACGCGACGCCGCGCCCGCGACCCTGCTGACCGCGCTCGCCGACGCGGTCGACCGGCGGGCGAAACAGCTCGCGGCGGCGCCACCGGACCTGCAAGCCGATCCGCCGCGGATTCCGGCCACGATGCGGTGGAACTGGGACACCCTGCTCCGCAACCGCGCGATCGACATGTGGGTGCACGGCCAGGACATCCGGCGCGCCGTACGACGGCCCGGCGGCTTCGACAACCTCGGTGCGCTGGTCACGACGACATCGTTCGGCGCCGGGATGCCGTACGTCGTCGGCAAGAAGGTGCAGCCTTCCGCGGGCACGACCGTGGTGTGGGACGTCAACGGCTCGCATCCGGTCTGCCACGCTGTCGTCATGTCCGAGTCGGGCCGGGCGGAGCGACTGCCGGACCCGCCGGCGGAGCCCGATGTGCGGCTCGGCATGGACACCGAGACCTTCGTCGTCCTGACCGCCGGCCGTCGCAGCCCTGAGGACGTGACGGTCCAGGTCGACGGCGATGCCGAGCTAGCCGCCCGCGTCCTGGCCGCGATGGTGCTGACGTTTTGAGTGGCTCGTCTTTGCGCGGCTCGCCGTGGACGTCGGCCGACATCCCCGACCTGTCGGGCCGGCGGGCGCTGGTCACCGGCGTGACCGGTGGGCTCGGCCACCACGTCGTGCTCGAGCTGGCCCGGGCTGGCGCCGAGGTGCTGGCGACGGCGCGTGACACCGTCCGGGGCAAGGAGAGTCTGGACGCGATCCACCAGTCGGTGCCGGCTGCCCGGGTCGAGTTGGTGGAGCTCGACCTGGCCGACCTGGCGTCGGTACAGGCGGCGGCAGTTCGCGTCGTCGCCGACGGGCCGCTCGACATCTGCGTCAACATCGCCGGTGTGATGGCAGCGCCGCAGCGACGTACGGTCGACGGGTTCGAGCTGCAGATCGGGACCAACCACGTCGGCCACTTCGCGCTCGTGGGTGGCTTGTGGCCCGCGATCGTGGCGGCACCGGCGGCCCGAGTCGTCACGGTGTCGTCGCTGATGCACTGGCTGGCGCGCGGCATCCGGATGCGCTGCCTCGACCCCGAGGCGAAGCAGGGGCGCTATCGCAAGTGGGCGGCCTACAGCGAGTCGAAGCTGGCCAATCTCGTATTCGCCCTGGAACTGGATCGCCGGGTACGGGCGGCCGGGCTGCCGGTCGAGTCGGTCGCGGCCCACCCTGGGTATTCGGCGACCGGGCTGCAGCACGCCGGTCTCGCCATGGGCGACTACTCGGTCGAGCGGTTCATCCTGCGGATCGGTAACTGGGTCGTCGCCCAGTCGGCTGTCGCCGGCGCCTGGCCGCTGCTGCAGGCCGCGACCGATCCGAGTCTGCCGGGCGGTGCGTACATCGGGCCCGGCTCACCCGGCGAGGCCCGCGGTGCTCCGAAGCCCGCTGGCATGAGCAAGGCGGCTCGCGATCCCGACCTGGGTCGCCGACTGTGGGAGGCGAGCGAGGCAGCCACGGGCATCACGTACCCCTGAGGGATCAGATGTGGCGCCGCGTCTCGATGATGCGGAACCGCGATGCGACGTAGGCGCCATCGGTGTACGCGGCGTTGGCCGCCGGATTCGCGCCGGTGCCGTGGAAGTCGGAGAACGCCGCCGTCTGGTTCACGAACACCTGACCGGTCAGGTTCTCCGACAGCGCCACGCCCTCGTCCAGGGCCGCCGATCGCATCGCGTCGATGACGTCCGGATCGGTCGAGTAGACCGCCGCCGTCATCGCGCCGTGCTCCCTTGTCGTACGCCGGAAGGTCGCGATCGCATCGGACGTGGTCGGCGCCGAGATCAGATAGGACACCGGGCCGAAGCACTCGGTCTCGTAGACCTCCGCATCGCCGACGTCCAACTGCAGCAGCAGCGGCGTACGCACCGTGGCGTCGGGGAACGCCGGATGCGTCACGGCCCGGGACTCGACCACCACGCGACCGCGCCCCGGCGCCGACTCGAGTCGCTCCAGGACGCCGGCGTTCACGATCCCGCCGAGCAGCTCCACCGCTCTGGCGTCGTCGCCGAGCAGCTTGTCGAGCGCGGCGCCGATGCCGGCGGCCACCTCGTCGAGGGACTTGTGACCCTCGTCGGTCTCGATGCCGCCGGCGGGTACATAGACATTCTGCGGCGTCGTGCACATCTGGCCGGTGTACAGCGCGAACGAGAACGCCAGGTTGCCGCACATGCCGCGGAACGAGTCGGTCGAGTCGATCACGATGCTGTTGACGCCGGCCTTCTCGGTGAACACGACGGCCTGTCGCGCGTTCGCCTCCAACCACTCGCCGAAGGCGGTCGATCCGGTGTAGTCGATCAGCCGTACCTCGGGCCGGACCGCAAGCACCTTGGCGAGCCGGTCGTCCGGGTCCTCGGCGGCGAGCGTGACGAGGTTCGGGTCGAGTCCGGCGTCGCCGAGCACCTCGCGGGCCACCTGGACCGTGATGGCCAGCGGCAGGACGGCACGGGGATGCGGCTTGACGACGACCGGGTTGCCAGAGGCCAGCGACGCGAACAGACCGGGATAGGAGTTCCAGGTCGGGAAGGTGTTGCACCCGATCACCAGCGCCACGCCGCGCGGCACGACGGTGAACGACTTCTCCATCCGCAGCGGCTCGCCTCGCGCCGGCTTCTCCCAGGTCGCGACGGCGGGGTGCCGGGTCATCTCGTCATAGGCGTACGCGACGGCTTCAAGTCCCCGGTCGAGCGCGTGGGCGCCACCGGCCTGGAACGCCATGACGAACGCCTGGCCGGACGTGTGCTGCACCGCGTTGGCCAGCTCGAAGATCCGCTTGTGCAGCCGGGACAGGATCTCGAGGCAGACACCAGCCCGGCCGTCGGGTCCGACATCGCGCCAGGCGGTCAGCCCGGCGGTCGCCGCTTCGAGCAGCGCGTCGACGCCGTCGGGGTGGACGCGGGGGTACGCGATCTCGAGATCGAACCCGAACGGCGACGTCTCGGTCGCGACCGTGCCGTCGGCGCCCGGCGTCTCGATCGGGAAGTCGGCGCCACGCAGTGCCTCGAAGGCGGTCTTGCCCTCCTCGGCAGCCGTCTCGCCGTAGACCCGCGGGCTCGGCGACTCCGGATAGGCCGAGAAGTAGTCGCGCTTGCGGATCGCCGCCAACGCCTGCTCGAGGGTGTCGCGGTGCGTGCTGTGATACCCGGCTGCATCCATGTCGGCATGCTGTCACACCCACACGCCGATCCGTCACTCAGACAGTGACGATCCGCCAGTCCGACAGCGTCGATCCGTCACTTGGACAGGGACCTGAGTGACGGATGGTCGCTGTCCCAGTGACGGATGGCGACTGTCCGAGTGGCGGATCGTCGCGGGGTGGGATCAGGCGTCGGCGTTGGCGTCAGCCTGGAGGACACTCATGAGGACGGAGCGATGGGTCGGGCTCGCGGCTGCATGTCGCTCGCGGCCCTCGTCGGTGATGCACACGAAGACGCCTCGCCGGTCGTTGTCACACATCGTGCGGCCGACGAGTCCGGCTCGCTCGAGCCGCGCGACCAGGCGGGACACCGCGCTCTGACTCAGATGGGCGCCGTCGGCGAGCTCCTGCACCCGGTAGCGCTCGCCGCCCTGCTCGACCATGTAGTCGAGGACCTCGAAGTCACTCGGACCGAGGCCGTGCTGAGCGCCGAGCTCCCGCTCCAGCGCGCACCAAGCGGCGGCATGCCTGGCGAGCAGGTCTCGCCAGGTGCCTACCACAGTCTGCTCGTCCACGACGGCGATCTTAGCATGCGTACACATCTAATGTTCGTACACAAGATGCTTGCACATTAGATGCGTACGCATGTAATGTCCGTGACCATGACGTCTTCCCCGCCAGCTCAACGCTGGGACCCACGCCTGTGGGCCGTGCTCGCGGTCCTGAGTGTCGTGGTGTTCCTGGACGCCCTCGACGTGTCGATGGTGGGAGTGGCCCTGCCCTCCATCAAGGAAGACCTCGGGCTGTCCACAGCGTCCCTGCAATGGGTGGTCAGCGCCTATGTCCTCGGCTACGGCGGTCTGCTGCTGCTCGGGGGTCGCGCCGCCGATCTGCTCGGCCGCCGCCGGGTCCTGCTC
This sequence comes from Nocardioidaceae bacterium, assembly GCA_035262905.1. GTDB lineage: Bacteria > Actinomycetota > Actinomycetes > Propionibacteriales > Nocardioidaceae > DATFRX01. Next base: position 3,374 of record DATFRX010000325.1, on the reverse strand, counting down.
GCCGCGCTGACCGTGTTCGCCTTCGCCTCGCTGCTCGGCGGCCTGGTCGACGACGGCAGCCTGCTGATCGCGGCCCGACTCATCAAGGGCGTGAGTGCCGCGTTCACCGCACCGGCCGCACTGTCCCTCCTGACCACGACCTTCCGGGAGGGTCCGTCGCGCAACCGAGCGCTGAGCATCTTCACTGCGAGCGGTGCCAGTGGCTACTCACTCGGGCTCGTGCTGTCGGGATTCCTGACCGAGATCGGCTGGCGCTGGACGTTCCTGATGCCAGCCCCGATCGCGGTGCTGGCGCTGATCGCAGCCGTCCGCGTCATCCCCCGGCAACCGCGCCCGGCCGACGCCAACCGTCGCTACGACCTGATCGGCGCCGCGACGATCACCGCGTCGATGCTGCTGCTCGTGTTCACCGTCGTCGAGGCGCCGAACGCCGGCTGGGAGTCGCCGCGTACGTTGGCCGGCCTCGCCGGTACAGCCGCGCTCCTCACCACGTTCTTCGTCACCGAGCTCACCGTGCGCCAGCCGCTGATCCGGCTCGGCATTCTCCGCTCAGCGCCACGGGCCCGGGCGAATCTCGCGCTGGTTGTGCTGTTCGGGTCGTACCTGTCGTTCCAGTTCGTCGCGACGCAGTACTACCAGGAGATGCTCGGCTGGTCGGCCCTCGAGACCGCGCTGTCCTTCCTGCCCGGCGGACTGCTGGTCGCGCTGCTGGCCACCCGGATGGCGCGACTGGCCGACCGGTTCGGCACCGCGCCGATCCTTGCGGTCGGGTCGGTCGCGCTGCTGTCCGGCTACCTGGTCTTCCTCACCGGCATCGACGAGGATCCGAGCCTGACCCGCACCGTGCTGCCCGGCATGCTGCTGCTCGGCGTGGCCTGGCTGACCTTCCCGGCCCTGAACATCCAGGCCGTCGCCGGCGTACCCGACGAGGAGCAGGGCCTGGCCTCCGGACTACTCAACACGTCGTCACAGGTCGGCGGGGCGGTGGTGCTCGCCATCGTGACCGCAGTGCTGACCTCGAACGGTGGACCCGGCTCGCTCGACGGCATCCGGGCCGGGATCGCGGTCTCGGCCGGGTTCGCGGTGGCCGGACTGCTCGTCACGGCGAGCGGACTGCGCCGACGCGCGACCGCAGTCGCCCCGGCCGAGGAGCAGGAGGAGTACGCCGAGGCCGCCTGATGTACCGCTGGCGGTAGGCAAATCCCGAGACACGCCGGCGTGTTTCGGGATTTGGCTACCCCCACGGGAGCGGGGGGCGCAATGTCGACGGCCCGGGTCGAGTGCGGTCACCGGCCCGGGCCTACGCCGAAGAGTCGGCGCAAAACTGCAGACTGCCACGAGAGTCGGTGCGACTTTGCGCCAACACTCCGGTGCGGACGGGCCGCGCGACCCAAGTCGTGGCCTCGCCGCAACCCGACCGACCTCATCAGCCGGTACCGTCCGCATCATGGCTCCCAGCTCGCGCCGTCGCGGCCGACCGCGGCGGCGTCTCGTCGCCGTGGCAGCGGCCGGTGTCCTCGCGGTCGCCACCGCGTGTAGCGGCTCCTCCGACCTGACCAGCTCGGACGAGTCGGGCGGCGAGCAGGGACCGACGACAGGGCCGACGGCCGGACCGAACGGCGGACAGCCCCCGGCCAAGATCGACCTCAGCGAAGCCGAGTCGCAGCCGGTCGACGATCCGTACTATCCGCAGAACGGCGAGCCGTACCTCGACACGCTGCACTACGACCTCGATCTCGACTGGAATCCCGCCACCAAGTTGCTGCAGGGAACCGACGAGATCAGGTTCCGGGTCACCGAGCCGCGCAACCAGATCCAGCTCGACTTCGGAGCGCCGCTCAGCATCACCGGCGCCACCCTGGACGGCAAGCAGACCAAGACCGCCGAGCGTGGCGAACAGCTGGTCGTGACGACGCCGGGGCTGAAGCCGGGCGGCGACCATACGCTCGTGCTCCGCTATCGGGGCACCCCCCATCCGGTCAAGGCAGCCGGCAGCCGGACCGATCTGCTCAACGTGGGCTGGACGACGGAGTCGGACGGCTCGGTCTGGACAATGCAGGAGCCGTGGGGCGCCTACACCTGGTATCCGGTCAACGACCACCCGTCGGACAAGGCGTTCTACGACGCCACGATCTCGACCAGCGGCGGCATGATCGGCATCTTCAACGGCGACGAAGTGAGTCACAAGACCGAGGGCGACACCACGACGACGGTCTGGCATGTCCAGGCTCCGGCCGCGTCCTACCTGACCACGATCGCAATCGGCGACTACCAGGAGACCACCGACGAGGGCCCGAACGGCCTGCCGATCAGCTACTGGGTCCAGCCGCAGGACGACAACGCGCTCGACTGGCTCAAGGAGTCGCCGCAGATGCTGTCCTGGCTCGAGGCCACGCTCGGCGACTACCCGTTCGACCGGATCGGCGCCGTCGTCGTCCCGTCGAACTCCGCGATGGAGACCCAGACGCTGGTCACGATGGGATCCGGCGTGTTCCATGCCGACGAGGTGGACCTGCGGGGCGCGCTGCTCCACGAGTACGCGCATCAGTGGTACGGCGACGTCGTCACGCCGGACAACTGGACCGACCTCTGGCTCAACGAGAGCTTCGCGATGTACATCCAGCTGTTGTGGTCCGACTCAGTCGGGCTGCTCGACTACGACTCGACGATCGCCAACTGGGAGTCGCTCGACGGTCAGCTGCGATCGCAGTTCGGACCGCCCGGTGAGTACTTCCCGGACGAGTTCGCGTCGTCGAACGTCTATCTCAGCGGCGCAGTCATGCTCGACCGGATCCGGCAACAGATCGGCGACGACGCGTTCTTCGACGCCTTGCGGACCTGGCCGACCGTGCACGAGTACGGCAACGCCAACCGCGACGACTACATCTCGTGGCTGTCCGACCGGACCGGCACCGACCTCGGCCCGCTGATCAACGAGTGGCTCACCTCGCCGACGACGCCGTCCTGAGTGCCGTACCTTGCAGGCATGGCCGACAGCGTCCGGACCTGGAGTCCCCGACCGTACGAGCCGCGCGATGCCGACGCCGTGCTCGCGCTGAACCAGGGAGCGCTCGACGCGGTCAGCTCGCTCGACCTGGACCGGCTCGCATGGCTGGCCGATCTCGCCGACGCCTGCCTCGTCGTCAACGACGGCGATCGGCTCGCTGGCTTCGCGATCATGATCGGGGCCGGCACGGCGTACGACAGCATCAACTACGCCTGGTTCACCGAGCGCTACGACGCGTTCGGCTACCTCGACCGGATCGTCGTCGACCCGGCATACCGTCGCACCGGAGTCGGATCGCGGCTGTACGACGCCGCCGAGGGGGCCGCGAGCCGACACGGCCGGATGGCGCTCGAGGTCTACGTCGAGC
>DATFRX010000324.1:0-6538 GCA_035262905.1 Nocardioidaceae bacterium | reverse complement strand
AGTACGTGTACGAGGCCGACAGGAAGAAGCTCTTCGTGAACCTGCGCTCCGCGCTGACCACGATGGCGTTGTACGTGCGCTTCGGCTTGTCGAAGATGCCCACGCCCTCGAAGGCGTTCGCCTTGTAGCGGAGGAAGGAAGCGTCCGCCGCGTTGTCGGTCTCCATCGCCTGCTCGCGCAGCCTGTTGATCGCGCCGGGGTCCGTGTCGCCCGGGTTGGCGATGATGTACGTGGCGGCACCGTCGGTCGACACGTCCTCGATGACCCGGCCGAGGTCGCGCCGCGACCACGTCACGCCGAGCTTCAGGTCGGGCAGCACCTCGTACTCGCCGCCGACCACGAACTCGTCGAGGTACTGGGCGCCGAGACCGGCCGACACCAGCTCCTCGCCGCCGCCGTAATTGACGTTGGCGAGCAAGCCGTTCGTCTCGTCGCAGGTCGCGACCGGGTTGAACGGGTCGCACGCCCCGGCGTCGATGTAGTTGATGCTGGTGACCTCGCCGCCGTAGGCGCGCGAGTTGATGTCCATCGGGATCGACTCGTAGAACCGGCCCCAGTGGCCGAACAGCTTGGAGCGGCCCTCCTGCGTCCAGTCATAGACCAGGCCCAGACGCGGGGCGAGCATGTTGCTCAGCTTGAACGCCTCCTTGGGGATCCTCTGGCCGGTCGTCGGCGAGATCTTGCCCTGGATGTCGTCGGCGACGAACAGGGTCTGCTGCTCCCAGCGCACGCCGGCGTTCAGCGTGAGGTTGGGGAGGATCGACCAGGAGTCCTGGAGGAAGGCGCCGTAGTTGCGGGTGTGAGTATCGGCCGACAGCTCGTCGCCGCTGCCGATCCCGCGGCACTTCGCCTCGGGATTTCCGTCGCCGTCGTAGTCGATGCCGCACGGGATGTCGCCGTCGCCGTCGGGCGTCTCGAAGCGGCTGATCTGCCAGTACCCTCGGTCGGTGCGCTCGCGGTAGAAGCCGCCGCCCGGGTAGTAGCGCGAGTCGAGGAAGCCCTGCTGCTCGACGTCGGCGCCCGCCTTCACCACGTGGTGACCGAGCGCCTGGACGCGCTGGGTGACCGACAGGAGTCCGGACAGACGGGTCGACTTCGTGTCCTCGTTGAACGCGAGGCCGCCGGTCCGGTAGTTCGGCACCGGGCAGTTGGTGATCATCGGGTACGGATCGTTGTCGCCGCCGTCGACGCACGCATCCGGCACGCCGCGGAAGAACTGGTCCTCGGACGACGCGAAGTCGGTGATGACCCGGTTGTCGTAGCGGACCTGGTTTTCATCGCCTCCGTCCACGCCCGGGTTCTGCTTCCAGTTGTCGAGGTGGTAGCCGGCCACCGCGTCGACCTGCGTCTTGTTGTCGAGGAACTTCGAGGTCCACTTGGCCGAGGTGTCGAGGATGTTGCGATCGTACTGGGCGGCGATCGCCGACTTGGTGCCGGTGATGGTGGTGCTTCCGTCGCCGTACCGATCCTCGGTGCTCGGGCTGCCGAGGACGGCGATCGATCCCTGATGGTCGGGGGTGACGGCGCCGGTCAGCTTGGCCGAGTAGTAGTAGGTGTTCTTCTTCTGCTGGAACGCCTTGTAGCGCTCGATCTCGTCGAGGACGGTGAACCCGTTCTCGTCGACGTCCGGCTGGCCGTCGCCATCCGCATCGACCTGGGTCTTGAGGATGCGCGTCACGTCCTCGGTGCGGAACGACGGGTTGAAGCCGGCGTGGAACCACAGCCGGTCCTTGACGATCGGGCCGCCGATCTCGGCGCCCATGTCGAAGGTGTTCTTCAGGTTGTCCTCGCGGTCGATGGCGCTGCCCGCGCGCGGGCTCGGCTTCTCGTCGGCGACCAGGCCGCCCGGCGTCCAGTAGCCGAACACGGAGCCGTGGAACTCGTTCGAGCCCGACTTGGTGATGACGTTGATGACGCCGCCGGTCGACCGGCCGTACTCGGCGTTGTAGCCGCCCGTGATGACCTCGGTCTCCTGGATGAACTCGTTGGGCAGGTTGGTGCTGAGCAGGCCGTAGCCCGGGTCGGTCGTGTTGATGCCCTCGACGATGTACGTGTTCTCGACCGACGTCGAGCCGCTGAGCGAGGTGCCGTAGAAGTCGCTCTGCGAGGAGGCCGCCGCGCCGAGGACCGCGCCGAAGGTGCGGCCGGTCGGGACGTTGTCGGTGTAGTCGCGGGTGACGGTGCTGCCGGTCTTGGTCGAGTTCTGATCGATGAGCGGCGCGCGCCCCTCGATCACGATCGTCTCACCGGCCTGCGCCTTGGTGTTGATGTTGATGTTGACCTTGGCGACCTTGCCCAGCTGGATGAGCACGTTGGTGCGCGAGAACTGGGCGTCCGCGTAATAGATGACGACCTGATAGGTGCCGGGCGGGAGGTTGGCGACCTCGTACTGCCCGGTCTCGTCGGTGATGGTGGCCTGGGTGCCCTGCAGGGCGGGGCCCGACGCCACGACCGTGGCGCCGATGACCGCCTCGCCGGTGGCCTGGTCGCGGACCTGTCCGCGCACGGCGCCGGTGGTGGAGTCCTGCGCCTGGGCCGTTCCTACGGCGCCAAGAAGCAGGCCAGCCACCGCGAACATTCTTATTCGGTGGTTGAGTGTCATGAGTTGCTCCTGTTCTTCTCGGCGTCTTACGGGGCTTCGCCGGTCGTGAAGCTGAAGGGTTCGAGGTCGTCGTTGAGCGGGCCGGCCGCGATGTCGGTGATGCCGGCGCTCACCGTCACGGTGTAGACCGCGCCCGCGGCGAGCGCCGCCTGCGGGGTCGCCACGATGACCGTCTGGTCCTCGGTGCCGGCATCGTCCGACGCATAGCTGAAGTCGACCGCCACGGCGGCGCCGTCGGCGTCGGTCAGGGCGATCTTGGCGTCGGTGGTGACGGTGGCGATGTCGATCGGCGCGTTGAACGACACCGAGACCGGCGCCGTCGGGTCCACGCCCTCGGCGTCGGCAGCCGGGTCGGTCGCGGCGACCGTGAGGGGCGCGATGCCGAACGTGTACGGACCGAGCATGTCGCTGGGCACGCCGTCGCCGTCCTTGTCGACCGCGCTGCCGTCACGGAGGGCGATCTCGCACGAGGAGCCGGTGGCGATGAAGTCGACCGCCGTGGCGACCAGGCCCGGGCCCGGCGGATAGGACAGGTTGTTTCCGCTCGGGTCGTACCAGCCGTCGTAGGAGATGTCCGCGCCGCCGCAGGTCACCGTGAAGGGCTGCGTGTCGGCGAGGCTGCCAGACGTGACACCGTCGGTCTCGACCAGATCTTCGATGTCCGGATCGATCAGCTCCGAGAAGATGAAGCGCACGTTCCAGCCGATGGGCGTCGCGTCGACCACGGCCCCATCCAGCGCCCGGTCGCCGGGGATGGGTGCGTCCGACTCGTCGCGCGCCAGCGGGCAGTAGAACGTGCTGACCTTGAACTCATCACCGCCGCGGCAGAACGTGGCTGCCTCGACGGCGTTCCCGTTGGGGTCAGTGGGAGCGGTCTCGCTCGTCACATTGACCTCCAGAACTTCGGGTGGACCATCCGTATCCAGATCGCTAGACAATTCCGGGTCGCTGCACGCCACCCCCAGTGCGCAGGGCACCAGAGCCGCGAGCAGCCCACCTGCTCTCGTGATCGATCGCATAAACGTGACCTTCTCCTCTCAGTAAGCTGGAGGGTAAAGGCGGCGCCGCAGCCGCCCGTTAGGCCGCGTTGTTGCGCATTCAGAAAATGAATGCAAGAGGACATTCACCCACCCAGGGGGGCAAGATTCCTCAGGTCCGGCGGTTATTGGCTTATCTAACCGAAAGTGCAGGGATCCAACTGCGTCGTCGGGCCCGCTCTGTCAGCAATTGCCAGGCAACCCTGGGGCCGAAAAGCAGAGGGCCGCGCGCGTGTCGCCGCGCACGGCCCTTTCATCGATCGGGCAGGGGCCAGCTTTGTGGCCCGGTCCGACTCCGGACTAGAAGATGAGGCGCAGCCCGAACCGCGCGCTCAGCGGGTTCTGCCGCTCGAAGGTGTTGCCGTAGTTTGGATTCGGCGTCGGCGCCTCGTTCGTGTAGAGCGACTTTGCGTGCGCGAGGTCGTTGCTGTCGCCTCCCACGATCGGGTTCATGTCCGAGTAGGTGTAGTTCTCGTCGACCTCCGTCTCGGGCTGCTGGTTGAAGAGATTGAAGATGTCGACGAAGGCCTCGAGCCGCGTCCCGCTGGTGAGCGCGCGCCCATACGCCACGTGAGTGTCGAACCGAGTGGTGAGGCCGGTGCGACCGGCCGCGCCGCGCGGCAGGATGTAGGACTCACCGAGGCCGTAGGACGGGTGGGCGGCGAGGGTATTCCGGGGCTCGCCCGACTGGGCGCGTGCCGACGCGCCGAACGTGAAGAACCCGAGATTGTCGAGCATCAGGCGGTAGAAGCCGTCGAGCTTGAACAGGTGCGGCCGGTCGTGCGCGAGGTCGCCGTAGCGATTGGCCATGAGCTCGGGCAGGTCGTACATCGAGGTCAGGTTGGGGTCCAGCTGTCCGGTCTCCGGCGAGAACAGGCCCGGGTAGTTGCCGCGCAGCTGCGAGTACGTGTACGAGCCCGCCATGTAGAAGTTCCGGGTGAAGCGGCGCTCCGCGGTGATCTGGAGCGCGTTGTACGTGCGCTTGGGCTTGTCGAACACGGCGACGCCCTCGAAGCGGTCCGCCGTGTAGCTGAGGAAGCCCGCGCGCAGCGGATCGCTGTCCATGAGGTCGGCCGCCTGCCGACGCATGTCGGCGATGGCTCCCGCGTCCGCCTCGCCGGGGTTCGCGATGATGTACGTGGTCCCGCCGTCGGTGGAGACGTCCTCGATGACCCGGCCGAGATCGCGGCGGATGTACGACGCGCCGACCTTGAGGTCGGGCAGCACCTCGTACTCGGCGCCGGCGACGACCTCGTCGAGGTACTGCGCGCCCAGACCCGATGCGACCTGCGTGTCGCCGGACCCGGACAGCGTCTGGCCGAGGAACGAGTCGGCGTTCATGTCCTCGTTGCACGTCGCCAGCGGATCGGTGGGATCGCAGCCGGTCGCGGCGATGTTGTTGATCGCGATGACCTCGCCGCCGTACGCGCGGACGTTGATGTCCATCGGGATCGACTCGTAGAAGCGGCCGTAGTGGGCGTAGAGCTTGGAGCGGCCCTCCTGGGTCCAGTCGTAGACGACGCCGACGCGCGGCGCGAGCATGTTCTGGAGCTCGAACGCCTTGCTCGGGATGCGCTCTCCCGTCGTCGGCGAGATCTGACCCGCGATGCCATCGGCCGAGTACAGGGTCTGCTGCTCCCAGCGAAGCCCGGCGTTCAGGGTGAGGTTGGGGAGGATCGACCAGGAGTCCTGGAGATAGGCGCCCAGGTTGCGGGTCGTGGTGTCCGCCGAGAGCTGGTCTCCGGTCGGGATGGCGGCGCAGCTGGCGTCCGGCACGCCGTCGCCGGTGAAGTCGGCCCCGCACGGAATGTCGCCGCCGTCGTTGGGCGTGTAGAAGCGGCGGATGTTCCAGTTTCCGGCCGCGCGCTCGCGATACCAGGCGCCGCCGGTGTATTCCTCGCCGCTGTCGAACCCCTGGTTCTCGATGTCCACGCCGGCCTTGATGACGTGGTGGCCGAGCGCCTGCACGCGCTGGGTCACGGACACCAGCCCCGAGAGACGCGTGGCGTCGGTGTCCTGCACGAAACCGAGGCCGCCGACCCGGTAGAGCGGCACCGGGCAGTTGATGATGCTGGGATAGGGATCGTTGGGCCCGCCGTCCTCGCACCCGGCCGGCACGCCGCCGTACTGCGCCTCCTGGGCGGCGAAGAACGTGAGCGGCCGCTCGGTCTCGTAGCGGATGAGGTTGCCGTTGCCGGCGTCGACGCCCGGCTCCGTGTCGAGGTAGTCGCCGTGGAAGCCGGCGACCGCGTCGACCTGGGTCTTGTTGTCGAAGAACTTCGACGTCCACTTGGCCGACACGTCGATGATGTTCCGGTCGACCACCTCGTTGGTCGCCGATCTCTCGCCGATGACGGTGCAGACCTCGCCCGGTCCGGTGCCGGGACAGTAGTCGTCCTCGTGCTGCGGGCTGCCCATGATGGCCAGCGAGCCCTGATGATCGGGCGAGACGGCGCCGGTCAGCTTGGCCGAGTAGAAGACGGTGCGCGAGCTCTCGCCCAGGTTGTTGCGATCGAGCTCCCGGAGGATGGTGAAGCCGTTCTCGTCCACGTCCGGCGTGCCGTCGCCGTTCTCGTCGACCTGGCTCTTGATGATGCGCGTGTCGTCGTTGGTGCGGAACGATGGGTTGATGCCGGCGTGGAACCAGAGCCGGTCCTTGATGATCGGGCCGCCCACCTCGGCGCCCAGGTCGAACTGGTTCTTGATGTTGTCCTCGCGGTCGACCGCGAAGCCGGCGCGCGGGATCGGCTTCTCGTCGGCCACCAGCGCGCCCGGCGTCCAGTAGCCGAACACCGAGCCGTGGAACTCGTTCGAGCCCGACTTGGTGATGACGTTGATGACGCCGCCGGTCGACCGCCCGTACTCGGCGTTGTAGCCGCCGGTGATGACCTCGGTCTCC
>DATFRX010000323.1:0-2845 GCA_035262905.1 Nocardioidaceae bacterium | reverse complement strand
CGAGGCGGTTGTCGTAGTGCTCCCTGCCGAGTCGGCCGGCTCCCTGACCCGGGCGCAGTTGATCACAGCCGCATCGGCGGCGCGACGACAGTTGACGATCGTGCACCAGGCCGGACCGGGGCTCGCCGATGCCGTACGCCGCCGGGCGCATCGGCCCCGTCGCACTCGGCTCGCGAAGCTGCTTGCTGAGTAAGTCTGCGAGGTCAGGCTCGGTCGAGCAGCCGGTCCATGACACGGGCGCCGAAGGCCAGCGCATCCACGGGTACGCGCTCGTCGACGCCGTGGAACAGCGCGGTGAAGTCGAGATCCGGCGGCAGTCGCAGTGGGGTGAAGCCGTACGACGGGATGCCGAGCCGGTGCCACGCCTTCGCGTCGGTGCCGCCGGACATCAGGTACGGCGCCACGTGGGCGTCTGGGTCCTCGGCCACGAGGGATGCAACCATCGCGTCGGCCAGGTCGCCGGCGAACTCGCCCTCCAGCGCCACGTCCTCGAGTTCGATGTCGACCTCGACGTCCGGACCGGCCCGCTCGCGCAGCCACTCGACGAAGTCGTCACGCTCCCCCGGCAGGAACCGGCCGTCGATCCAGGCCTGCGCCTCGCCCGGCACGACGTTGACCTTGTAACCCGCGCGCAGCATCGTCGGGTTCGTCGTGTTGCGGACGCCGGCACCGACCATCCGGGCCGCCGGTCCGAGCTCGGCGATCAGCTTGTCCGGATCGGCATCCGGCGAGTCGGCGAGCTGATGCACCTTCTCGAGCAGCTGCCGCATCGACGGGCCCGGCTGGGCCGGCCACTCGTACGTCCCGATCGCCGCCACCGCCTCGGCCAGCCGCGCGATCGCGTTGTCCGGGTGCCGCATCGAGCCGTGGCCGGCATGGCCGCGAGCGATCAGCCGGATCCAGGTCATGCCCTTCTCGCCGGACTCGATCAGATAGAGCCGCCGTCCGGCCACGTCGGTCGAGAACCCGCCGACCTCCCCGACCGCCTCGGTGCAGTCGGCGAACAGGTCCGGATGGTTGTCGACCATCCAGTGCGCACCGCGTCGGCTGCCGGCCTCCTCATCGGCGGTGAACGCCAGGACGATCGGTCGCCGCGGCAGCCAACCCGCCTGCTGCCGGGCCTCGAGCACCGACAGCACCATGGCGTCGAAGTCCTTCATGTCGACCGTGCCGCGCCCGTAGAGATAGTCGTCGACGATCTCGGCCGCGAACGGCGGCACCGACCAGTCGTCGGCCTGGGCCGGCACCACGTCGAGATGCCCATGCAGCAGCAGCGGCTCGGCGTCGGGCTCCCGGCCGTCCCAGCGCGCGACGACGTTGGCCCGTCCCGGATACCCCTCGATCAGCTGCGGCTCCAGACCGGCGTCGGACAACCGCTCCGCGACGTACTCCGCCGCCTTCCGCTCCCCTGGGCCCGAGTCGTCGCCGTAGTTCGTCGTGTCCATCCGCACCAGCGATCGGCAGTGCTCGAGTACGGTGGCCGCCGGGTCGTACGAGGGTCGCGAACGGCTCGTCGTCATCCCTCTATCCTGCCTGCTTTCCAGGGCCGATGCGACGCTGGAGCGCACCGCCGGTTTTGGTACAGTGACGCCGCGCTCCGGGCCCCCGGCCGGAGCACTGTCCGGGTGGCGGAATTGGCAGACGCGCTAGCTTGAGGTGCTAGTCCCCTTTACAGGGGGTGGGGGTTCAAGTCCCCCCTCGGACACTCCAACAGTGACAATTCTCGAGGTCAGGTCGCGGCCTTCTTGGGCCGCCCGACCTTGCGCTCCCAGGTCTCGGAGAACCGTACGATCGCGGCCCGAAGCCAGAGCGACCCGACGCCGAGCCGGTACGCCGGTGTCGGGAAGCGAGTGTTCTCGGTGGCCAGTTGGTGAACCCGCTGCCGGCTGACGCCGAGGATCTTGGCCGCCTCCGGGCCGGACACCAGGTCCGGCAGGTTCGGGATCTCGAGCTCGGAGTCGCGGAACCCCTCCTCGATGACCTCGATCCTCGACAGCGGCTCGGTCGGCAGGCCAAGCCGATCTGCGCGGCTCATGACCTCGCGGATCGACCGGTTGGCGGCGGCGGAGACACTCGCGCTGTCGACGGTCACCGTGGCACCCCAGCCGCGTCCGTCTCCGGCCACGGCGCCGTGCAGGATCGAGAGCTCGTCGAGGAGGCGCCCGAGTCGCTCGTACATCGCCGGCACTTCGATGCGGTTCTCGGCGCCTGAGTCTCCCTCGAGCCACACCGCGACCGTGACGATGTATGCGGTCATGACGCCGGGCCATTGTTGCTTGACATAGGTCAAGAATAAGGAGTAATTCGAGTCGTCGTCAAGAGTTCAGGCTGAGTGGCGTACGCGTGGCACGGGCACGTGCGCGTACCGGCGCTGTGCGGACTGCTTCGACACCCCAAGTACGGCGCCGATGGACGCCCATGAGTAGCCCTGAGCCCGGGCGAGACCGATCGCAGACTCGAGCTGGGCCTCGGCGCCGACCGATGCGGCGAATGCGTCGGCGATCCGTCGCAACGGCGCGCCCTCTCGCCAGTCGATGTCGGCAGGGTCTCGCTTCGCCAGTCGGTCGGCGATCTGTTTGGCGGCTCGCTGCTTGTCGGTCATTGTCCGGGCCATGTCTGTCACCTCTCCCGCGGGAAGAATCGTTGGAGCCGGCCTCGCATCGCGTGGATGCGACCGGCCCGTCCTCGGTATCGAGTACCCCGACTTCGACGAGCGCTCCCTTTCGATCTCCGCCAAGAGACATTGTTACGCCGTCGTCGGCTGGGTCGGATGCAGTTGCGATGAAGTTCCGGAGCACATGCCTGATGTCCGCAGCAGGGATGCCATGCCGATAGGCGCTCGGCC
>DATFRX010000322.1:0-2015 GCA_035262905.1 Nocardioidaceae bacterium | reverse complement strand
ATCCAGGTCGGAGACGCGGTCCTTGAGCAGGTAGCCGACACCGTGACGGAGATCGGTCATCAGCTCCACGGCGACATGGGTCTCGACATGCTGCGACAGGAGCAAAAGTCCGACGTCGGGTGCGATCCGCCGGACCTCGGCCGCTGCGGCCATGCCTTCGGTCGAGTGATCCGGCGGCATCCGGATGTCGATCACCGCGGCGTCCGGCGGGTCGAGTCGGACCAGGTCGAGCAACTCCGGACCGGTCCCCGCCTGCCCGGTGACCTCCCAGCCCGCATCGGTGAGGATGCGGGCCATCCCCTCGCGGAAGAGCACCGCGTCGTCAGCCAGGATCACGCGCATGGCAACGCCGCGACCAGTCGGGTCCCGCCACCGGCCGGGCTGCTCACGGTTAGACGTCCGTCGAGGGTAGCGAGCCGGTCGGCCATGCCCTGCAGACCACTGCCCCAATGGCCGTCGGCGCCACCCCGACCGTCGTCACTGATCTCGATCCGCAACCGGCCGTCGCGTACGCAGCCGGCCACGGTGATGCCGGTCGCTTCGGCGTGCTTGACCGCGTTGGTCAACGCCTCGCTGATCACGAAGTACGCCGCGGCCTCCACGTCATGAGGCAACCGACCATCGAGCCGGAAGTCGACCCGGACCGGCAACGGGGATCGGTCGGCAAGGGAGCTCACCGCGGGCACAAGGCCGTCCTGCGTCAGGACCGCCGGATGGATCCCCCGGGCCAGATCACGCAGCTCCGCAAGCGCCTGGGCCAGTTCGCGCTGCACGGTGTCGGCCCCGGTTGCGAGGTCGTCAGCGCCGGCGGTCCGCGCGCACTCGGACAGGGAGCGAAGACTGAGCGCCAGCGTCACCAGCCGCTGCTGGGCCCCGTCGTGCAGATCCCGCTCGATCCGCATTCGGGCGTCGTCTTGCGCCGCCACGATCCGTCTCGTGGCGGCACGCAACTCGGCCGCCTGCACTGAGATCTGCTGCAGCCGCCGCTGGAGCTCGGCGCCGAGACCGACATGCTCGATGACCAGACCCGCCTGGGCGACCAGATCGCCGAGCAGCTGGTCCTCGGTGCGCGTCAGCGGCTCGCCCCGCAGCTTGGTCAGCGTGACCGCACCGCGAACCGAGCCCTGGTGCTCGACCGGACGGACGTGAGTACGGCCGTCGGCACCCAGCGCGGCCAGCCCGGTCGGTCCGACCGCCCGCGCATTCGCCTCGCGAGCGGCCGGCGGCCACGATGCGACCGGCACCAACTCGTCCGCCGTCCCGACCCAGAGCGTCACCTCGTCAGCGCCGACTCCCTCGGCGACGCCGGACGCCAGGGCCCGAAACAGGTCGGCGTCCCGGCTGCTGTGACTGAGCTCGACCGACAACCGCGACAGCGCTTCGTACGGCGTCGGCCGCGTCCCGTAGACGAGCCGGTCGGCCCACGCCTGTACGCGGCGACGAGTTGGCTCGAAGGCGATCGCGACCAGCGCGGTCGCCACCAAGGGGAGCAGCGCCCCGGGACTGTCGATGTCGACGCCGATCAGGCTGCCGATGACCACCACGACGGCGACGTAGCCGGCCGTGACGATCGCGGCCATGACTCCGACCACCAGCGTCTTGTTGATCACCAGGTCGATGTCGTAGAGGTGATGCCGGACGATGGCGACGCCGGCCGCGATCGGAATCGCCGGCACCGCCAGCAGTCCGATCACCGGCGACTGCAGGACCGCCAGGCTCACCACCATGGCGACCGCGGCCAGCACGACGGCGTAGGCGAACCAGCGAAGCTGCTGTCGCTCGATCCCCTCCGCACGTCGGAGCCGCCAGACCACACAGGTCAGCCAGATGACCTGGAATAGCAGATAGCAGATCGGCCCGGCGATGTCCCACACGCGTTGTGCGGTGGCATAGCCGCCGATGTCGAAGGGATAGGGCAACGAGACGGAGTTGTCGTCGTATTCGACCGGCCACAGGGCCGACAGGATCGCGAGGCCAGCGCCGGCGACGGTCATAGCCGCCACGACAAGACGCCA
>DATFRX010000321.1:0-4512 GCA_035262905.1 Nocardioidaceae bacterium | reverse complement strand
GCCAGCGACACCTTGATCGTGTCACCGTCCTGGCCGATGAACTCGCCCTCGGCGCCGAGGTGGTACTTCACATCGCCGGAGCCCTGGACCGTACGCGGGTCGATGTTGCCCTCGAACTCGCGGAACACGTCGCCGATCCGCTTGCCGACGATGTTGACCAGCACGTTGAGCCGGCCGCGATGCGCCATGCCGACGCACACCTCGTCGAGGTCGGCCTGCGCCGCGGCGTCCACGATCTCGTCGATCAGCGGCACCGTCGTCTCGGCGCCCTCCAGACTGAATCGCTTCTGGCCGACGAACTTGGTCTGCAGGAACGTCTCGAACGCCTCGGCCTGGTTGAGCTTGTGCAGGATCCGCAGCTGCTCCTCGCGGGGCGGCTTCTCGTGCGGCCGCTCGACCCGCTCCTGGATCCAGTGCCGCTGCTCCGGGTCCTGGATGTGCATGTACTCGATGCCGACCGTGCGGCAGTAGGAGTCGCGCAGGATGCCGAGGATGTGGCGCAGCTTCATGAACCGCTGCTCGCCGCCGAACGACCCGGTCGCGAACTCGCGCTCGAGGTCCCACAGGGTCAGGTCGTGACTGAGCACGTCGAGGTCGGGGTGACTGCGCTGCCGGTACTCCAGCGGGTCGGTGTCGGCCATCATGTGACCGCGCACTCGGTAGGCGTGGATCAGCTCGAGCACCCGGGCCTGCTTGTGGATCTCGTCGTCGTGGCTGGCCGAGATGTCCGCGGCCCAGCGCACCGGCTCGTACGGGATCCGGAGCGCCCGGAAGATCGTGTCGTAGAACCCGTCCTCGCCGAGCAGCAGCTGATGCACGCGGCGCAGGAACTCGCCGGACTGGGCGCCCTGGATGACCCGGTGGTCGTAGGTCGACGTCAGGGTCATCATCTTGGAGATCGCGAGGTCGGCGATGGTCCGCTCGGACGCGCCCTGGAACTCCGGCGGGTACGCCATCGAGCCGACGCCGATGATGCAGCCCTGGCCCTTCATCAGGCGCGGCACCGAGTGGTTGGTGCCGATCGTGCCGGGGTTGGTCAGGGTCACCGTCGTGCCCTGGAAGTCCTCGACGGTCAGCTGACCGGCGCGGGCCCGGCGGATGATGTCCTCGTAGGCGGCCCAGAAGGCGGCGAAGTCCATCGACTCAGCGGCCTTGATCGAGGGCACGACAAGCTGGCGGGAGCCGTCGGACTTCTGCAGGTCGATGGCCAGGCCAAGGTTGATGTGGGCCGGCCGCAGCAGGGTGGGCTTGCCGTCGACCTCGTCATAGCCGACGTTCATCTCCGGCATCGACTTCAGCGCCTGGACGAGGGCGAAGCCGATGATGTGGGTGAACGACACCTTGCCGCCGCGGGCCCGGCGCAGATGGCTGTTGATGACGATCCGGTTGTCAATCAGCAGCTTGACCGGCACCGAGCGGACGCTGGTCGCGGTCGGCACGGTGAGCGAGGCGTCCATGTTGATCGCGGTACGCGCGGCGGCGCCTCGGAGGCGGATCTGCTCGACGTCGGTCGTGGACGACGACCGGTCGGAGCGCACCGGCTGGTCCTTGGGGACCGGGCGCGCGGTCGGGGCCGTCTTGGCCGGCTGCTCCTGCTTGACCTGCGGCTCCGGCTCGGCCGGCGGGGTCGGCGCTGGCGCGGCCGGCTTGGTCGGCGTCGGGGTGGCGTTGCGAGCCGCCGGCGCGGCCGGGCTGGCGTTCGTGCTGTTCGTGGCGTTCGGCTGCCCGGTCGGGGAGTTGTCGCCGAGATCCCGGAAGAAGGCGAGCCACTCCTTGTCGACCGAATCGGGGTCTTCGCGGTAGCGCTCGTACATCTCTTCCACAAGCCACTCGTTGGCGCCGAACGCCGCCAACGGACTGCCCTGCGGAGTCACGGGTTTGTCTTGCGGGGCCACGGCCTTGAATCGCCTCTTCCGCTCTACACCGACGGTAGGAATGTGACACGACAAGGCTAATCCCCCGGACAAGGAAAGGGGACTCGTAGCCCCCGGTGTATAGGTGTCGATCGGTCGCCTACGGTCGGTCCCGCCGATGATCCGACGGTACGGCTGCCCGCTGGTGATCACCCTCGCCGGCTGCTCGTCGCCCGATCACCCCGCGCTGAACAGCGACGACAGCGGTTACCGGGTCGACTCGTCGGTACGACAATGCGGACATCTACTCGCTGTGTCAGCTCCACGACTGACTCGATTCGGTGGCCCCGGCGTTTGACACCTCGGGTCAGCGGACCATCCTGGGCGGGTGACTGACCTACGGCGACGACTGGCCGTACCCGTGGTGGCGCTGGCCGTGCTGGCCGGCGCCTGCTCTGGAGACGACGACTCCCCGGCGCCCGAGCCGGCGGACCAGGCCGGGGCTCCGACGCTCCGGCAGCAACCCGCCGACCTCGACGTCAAGATCGCTCGTGTCTCCGGTGTCCTGACCAAGGCCGACGCCAACGCGCTGTCGAAGCGGCTCGGCCGCGTGGTCGCGACCTGGTTCGACGGAGGGTTCCTCGACGGCGACTACCCGCGCTCGAGCTTCTCCGGCTACGACGCCTTCACCCCGGGCGCCGCTCGGCTGGCTCGACACGACGCCGACGTGACGACCAACGCCCAGCTCGGGTCGGAGTGGGAGCAGGTCGTCCCCACCCGGCAGGTGGTCCGGCTGTACGTGTTCGCGCCCGGTCATCGCGCGTCCGGCGCCACCGCCAAGGTCGAGCTGGTGATGGTAGGGGCCGGCGAGTCCGCGTCGGCGTCGGAGCTGGCGGTCACGGGCGAGCTCTACCTCACCAAGACCAGCAAGGGTTGGCGGATCTTCGGCTTCGATCTGCACCGCTCGGTCGGCGCCCCCGGCGCGTACGTGGATCAGCTGCGGGCCCAGCGCGACAAGCAACACGGCCCCAGCGACAAGCAAGGCCAGCCGAAGTCGCGAGACAAGAACAAGAACAAGCAGAAGGGCAAGCACGACAAGAGCCGAGGGAAGGGGCGGGCATGAGGATGCGAAGGTCCACCGTCGTGAAGCACGCCCGCCGGGTCCTCGTGCTCGGCCTGCTGCTGGCGTTCGTCGCGATCGTCATTCCCGACTCCGGCCGGCAGCGTTTCGACGCCAGCCTGATGAAGGTCGAAGGCGTGAGTGGCATCGACACCGATCCGGGTGTGGTGTGGATCCTCGCGCTCGGCTCCGACGCCCGGCCCGGCCAGTCCGTGCTGAGCAGCCGCGCCGACACGATCCAGCTGGTCGGCTTCAACCCGAACACCGGCCACGCCACGATCATCGGAGTCCCGCGGGACTCGTACGTCGACATCCCCGGACATGGACGCAACAAGATCAACGCGTCGATGGTCTACGGCGGGCCGCAGCTCATGGCCCAGTCGGTGGCCGACATGGTGGGCATCGCCCCGGACTACGTCTTCACGACCAGCTTCTGGGGCTTCTCGCGGATGGTATGGCGGATGGGCGGCGTCCGCGTGTGGTCGCGGCACAGCTTCTCCGAGCGGCTCGCGAAGATCCGTCACGGCTGGAACAACCTGGACGGAGTCGAGGCGCTGGTCTTCGTACGGGAGCGCCATCAGTTGCCCGGTGGCGACTTCGACCGGTCGTACAACCAGGGCCGGTTCCTCATCGACGGGCTTCGCAAGGCGTTGTCGGTAACGAAGAACCCCGGTTCCCTGGAGGGACTGCTGCTGACCTTCATCAAGCAGACCGACGTCGACGTCAACCCGATCGAGCTCTACCGGCTCTCGCGGGCCGTGCTGCAGATCGATCCCGGCAAGGTCAAGCAGTGTGTGATCAGCGGGCGCACCGGCTACGCGGGCGCAGAGAGCGTGGTCTATCCGAACCTGGCCGAGGCGCACAGCATCGCCCGCCGTGCCGGCAAGGACGGCCAGCTCGAGGGCCGATGCTGAGTCGATCGCTCTGAGAGCCCGCACCAGGTAGCCTCGGTGAGGTGACCGAACCCGCCCCGGCCATTCGTGTGATCCGCAATCCGGACCGAAACCGCTACGAGATCTGGGCCGGCGACCGGATGGCCGGCTTCAGCGCCTATCGAGAGTCGGACGGCGTCACGGTCTTCACCCACACCGAGATCGACGACACGTTCTCCGGCCAGGGTCTGGGAACCATCCTGGTACGCGAGGCGCTCGACGACACGGTCCGGCGCGAGCGGACCATCGTGCCGCTGTGCCCTTTCGTGACCCGGGTCTTGCAGCAGACGTCGGACTACGACGAGCACATCCGATGGCCGCAGGCAGCCCACGACGAGCCGTGATGAGTAACGAGTCGCGATGAGCAACGTCGACACCCGTCCGACCGAGACGCCGTGCCACTCGGCCGACGTCCGTGGACCGGTGGTCGAGCGCTACGAGTCCCGGGTGGTCCCGCTCGGCGGCATCCGGGGCATCGAGGTCCATCGGCTGCTGCCACAGCGAGTGCTGCCGACCGTCGGCGCCTGGTGCTTCCTCGACAAGTTCGGGCCGCAGCACGACGACATGCGCGTACTGCCGCACCCTCACATCGGGATGCAGACCGTGA
>DATFRX010000320.1:0-18626 GCA_035262905.1 Nocardioidaceae bacterium | reverse complement strand
GGGCGTGAACGGCAGCGCCGACTGTGTACGTTCGGTGCGCTCCTCGCATGATGCCGAGACGGCGTACGAGGACCTCTCGCCGCGATGCCGCCGGATCCGGGTGATGCCGTACCTCGACGGAGTGCCGTGCAGCATCCACGGCTACGTCCTGGACGACGGCGTGGCGGTCTTCCGTCCGGTCGAGCTGGTGGTGCTCCGGTCGACAGCCGAGGGGCGGTTCGTCTTCGCCGGGCTGTCGACCTGGTGGGATCCGCCGGCGTCGGTCCGGGAGCAGATGCGGGAGGTCGCTCGTAGTACGGGTGCATTGCTCGCCGATCGGGTCGGGTATCGCGGCGCGTTCAACGTCGACGGGGTGTCGACACGCGACGGCTTCCGGCCGACCGAGCTGAATCCGCGGTTCACGGTCGCGCTGGCGACTCTGGTGCCGCAACTTCCTATGGAGCTGTTGCACGCCAACGTCGTGGCCGGACACAGCGCCGGCATCAGCGCCGTCAACCTGGAGCGGCTGGTCGTCGCGACGGCGGACACCGATCGGCGGGCGTACCCGCTCGCCAGTTGCCGGCATCGGCTGGCCGACCTGGTCACCGCGCGGATCCGGGAGGGCATGGTCCTCGCCCGTCCGGCGGTCACGAGCGGCTCGATCGTGAGCTTCGCTCCGGCCGATGGCGTGCTCCGCCCGGGCGGACGGATCGCTGGGCTACTGGCGGGCGTGCTCCGGTTCGCCGATCGGCAGTGGGGCTGCGACTTCGGTGAGCTGTCGGTCCCGCCGGACGTTCACCCGCACGCCACACCCGGGTGAGTTATCCACAGATTCGCCGACGTCGGGCTCGGTGACCCCTTCGGCGAATAGCGTCTTCGGTGTTGCTAGAGATCCGGTCGAGAGGGGCCGGTGACAAGCCGTCAGGAGGAGACATGAGTAACCCCCAGGCCGTGGGACTCAACGAGGTCGGTGGCGTCACCAAGGGCGCCAACCAGACCATCGACGTCCAGAGCGGCAACGCCCAGCACGCCCGCAACACCCAGTCGACCGCTGACATGCTTGCCGGCAAGAACTACGGTCCGGCCAGCCGGGTTCAGTACTCCAGCCTGCTCGCCCAGGCCGGCGCCGGAAACACCCGCGCCCGCCACTCGTCCGAGTACGCGGAGAAGAAGGCCATGGGTGAGCGGCAGGCCGTGCAGGGCCACGACGACGCCACGCAGACCTACAGCACCGCTGCCAACCAGGCCGAGACCACCTTCGGTTCGCTGAACCGGCCGCTCTGATCGCCGACCGACCGCTCTGGAGACAAGGGACACAACGATGACGAAGATCCGCCACGATTTCGCTTCCAACGAAGAGGGCCTGGCGTTCACCAACGGTCAGGTCACCGGTGCGCAGGACGCTCGGGACGCCGCGGTGTCGGCCAACAACGTCGCGCGGGCCGGCCTCGGTGACGACGTCGCCGGTGCCGACGCGCTGGCGCAGCGCGCGCATGTCGAGTTCCAGCGCGACACCGAGTTCGCCGACCTGGCGCAGGTCCAGCACAACCAGGGCCAATCCAGCAACGACATCCAGCACGCGACCGCGAGCCGGGTGCAGAGCCTGTTCAACAACGCCTGATCTGGCGTCGACGTCGAGCTCGAGTGACAGAGGGAGAGGAGGCTGGACATGAGTGGATACGGGATCGAGCCGGAGCCGGTCTATGGCTCCGGTAAGAACATCCACGGCCTCGGCCCGGAGGCGTTCAGCAGCGCCAACAACGTGCTGCAGTCCATCGCCGACGCGCAGGGCATCGTGCACCATCCGCAGGTGAGCAGCGCGTTGGGCGCCTTCTACGACACGCACTCCAAGGACGCGCACGCGCTGATGTACTCCGTCGAGGACTGCGGCGGCAAGATCGCCACGACATCGACGTTCTGCGTCGACGGCGAGAATGAGGCGACCGCCGCGTCGTCGGTGGCGGCGAACCAGGGTGAGCAGACCATGTCCGCCCTGAACCGGCCGATCTAGCCTGCCGGGGAGCGCCTGACAGCACAGCGGCATCGCAGGGAGGTCACGCGAGAGCGTGGCCTCCTTCGTCGTGTGTCTTGACCCTCACTCCGGTGTGATCGCGGTCTGGACCTGGCCGGCGAGGCCGTTGCGCGAGGCGTACAGCGCCCGGCCGACCGGCAGCGACTGCGCGCTCACGCCACCGATCACGCGGCCCTCCATGCGGTCGCCGGAGAAGATGAAGCCCGGCGTGCCGAGGTCGTTGAGCCGCTGGACGACCGGCTCGAACTGGGCTCGGGCGAAGCCGCCCATCCGGCGGGCCATCACGAAGTGGAAGCCGAGGTCGCGGCCCTGGGCGAAGTAGTCCACGAGCGGGTTGAGTGGGTTGCCGCTGGACGTCGACACCAGGTCGTAGTCGTCGACCACGACCAGCACCTCCGGCCCGGTCCACCACGAGCGGTTGCGTAGTTGCTTCGACGTGACGTCCTGACCCGGCAGCCGCTTCTTCAGCGAGGCAGCGATCTCGAGGCAGACCTGCTCGGCGGTCGGCGCGTCGGTTGCGTACGCCAGGTTGTAGTCCTTGCCGACCACGTCGAGCAGCGATCGCCGGAAGTCGACCACGGCGATGGCGAGCTTCTCGGCCGGCATCAGCTCCATGTGGCCGCGCAGGATGAGGCGCAGCAGGTTGGTCTTGCCGGTCTCGCCGTCGCCGAAGATCAGCAGGTGCGGGTTGGAGCTCATCAGGTCGACCGAGGCCGCGCTGAGGTTGCGGTCGAGCACACCGACCGGCACGCCCGGGTACTTCGGGTCGACCGGAGGCAGCTGGTCGCGGTTGACCGTGGTGGGCAGGACCCGGACGCGTTGCACGGCCTGCTCCGGCCAGCGCTCCTTCAGGCTGGCGACCAGGCTCGTGACGGCCGGTGACAGCCCCTCGTCGTCGGCGACGCCGTCGATGCGCGGGAGTGCGGCCTGGAACTGCAGACCAGGATCGACCAGCCCGCGGCCCGGAGCGTCCTTCGGGATGTTGGCCATCTCCTTGCGGCCGAACTGGCTGTCGAAGGCGTCGTTGAGCCGAAGCTCGATCCGGCCGCCGAACGAGGGCTGCATCCGCATCCGGACGTCCATCGTCTGGTTCACCGTGACGATGACGTGGATGCCGTAGTTGAGTCCGCGGGAGGAGATGTCGGCGACGGTGAAGTCGAGCGTGTCGTACTCCTCGCGGAATCCGCCCCAGCCGTCGATCACGAGGAACACGTCGCCCGGCGCATCCTTGGGCGCCCGACCGTCCGCCCGGGCCTGCCGGAACTCCTCGATGCTGCTGACACCCAGGCTGCGGAACAGCTCCTCGCGGCGCTCGAGCAACGTCACGACATCGTTGATCGTACGGCTGATCCGCTCGGGATCGGTCCTTGGCGTCACGGTCGCGATGTGCGGTGCGTCGGCCATCGAGCGCAGCGTGCCGCCGCCGAAGTCGATGCAGTAGAAGACGACGTCGGACGGCGCGTAGCGGAAGCAGAGCGAGGCGATCAATGAACGCAGCAGGGTGCTCTTGCCGCTCTGCGGAGCGCCCAGGACCATCAGGTTGCCTGCGCCGCCGGTGAAGTCCCAACGCATGGGGTACTGGTGCTGCTTGGCTGGCTCGTCGACCAGGCCGAAGATCGCGTCGACGGTCCCGACCGCGCCGTCCTCCTTGGTGTCGGTCAGACTGTCGAGCGGCAGCGCCGACGGCAGCGGCTCCAGCCAGACCTGGCGCACCGGTGTCGCACCGGCCCCGGCCAGTCGCTCGCAGATGACGTCGAGGTTGCTCTTCTCGTTCCTGGCCGCCGGTCCGGCCGGCTCGTCGCCGTTGGTGGTGAGCAGGGCGGCCTGCTGCTCGGCGATCCAGGCACCGAGGCCGTTGACCGACAGGTATGGCACCACCGGCACGGTCGTCTTCGGGCCCGACGACGGCGGGGTGTACGGCGAGGAGACCAGCGCCGCCTTGAACCGCTCGAACACGGTGGTGTCGACCTTGAGATAGCCGGACCCGGGTTCGGGCGGCAGGTGATAGGCGTCCGGCACGCCGATCGCGTCGCGCGACTCGGTCTCGCTGAACGTCCGCAGCGAGATCCGATAGGACAGGTGCGACTCGAGCCCGCGGATCTTGCCGGTCTCCAGCTTCTGACTGGCCAGCAGCTGATGCACTCCGATCGAACGGCCGATCCGCCCGATGGCCACGAACAGCTCGGCGAAGTCCGGCTTCGCGGTCAGCAGCTCGGAGAACTCGTCGACGATGACCAGCAGATGGGGGAGCGGCTCGAGTGGCTCGCCCGCGTCGATCAGGTCGTGGTAGGCGGTGACGTTGGGCAGGTTGCCGACCGACTTGAGGATCTCCTGGCGCCGCTGCATCTCGCCGAACAGCGCGTCGTGCATCCGGTCGACCAGTGTCAGGTCGTCCTGCAGGTTGGTGATGATGCCGGCGATGTGGGGGATGTCCTCCATCGCCGCGAACGTCGCACCGCCCTTGAAGTCGACCAGCATCAGGGCGAGCCGATCCGGGCCGTGGTTGATCACCAGCGAGCTGACCAGGGTCCGCAGCATCTCCGACTTGCCGGAGCCGGTCGCGCCGACGACCAGGCCGTGCGGTCCCATGCCGCCGTGCGCCGACTCCTTGAGGTCGAGCATGACCGTGTTGCCGTTGCTGCCGATCCCGATCGGGACCCGCAACAACTCGCGGAGGCTGCGTGGCCGCCAGGTACGGGTTGGTTCGAGCCGAGCCGGGTCGTCGACGCCGAGGATCTCCGGCAGCCCGACCGTGTGGGTCAGGCTGTCGCCGCCTTCCTCCTCCTCGTTGACCCGCAACGGCGACAACTGACGAGACACGACCGAGGGAACGCCGGACGGAATGGCGTCGCGCCGGAACGGATGCGACCGCGATGCCAGCGTCATGTTGCCGTCGTAGCCGATCTGGATCCGGTCGTCGATCTGCTCGGGCTCGTCGCGGCGGTGCTCGACCAGGGCAACGACGTGGATGCCGAGCCGGTCCAGCGACACCGAGGGATCCGGCGAGATGAGGTGCTGGTGGGTGGTCAGCCCGTCGCCGTCGATGAACACGACGATGTGCTGCGGCGGCAGATGCTGCTGCCCGCGGGCCCGTTGATGACGATCGAGCCGGGCGTCCATCGTCGGCGCCAGCATCTCGGCCATGCCGGCGACGCTGTTCGCGATCAGGCGCGACGGCACGTCGCCGTCCATGAGCTGCGTCTCCTGGGCATGCGGCAGCCACTTGGCCCAGTCCCAGTGGTCCGCGTTGGCGTCGGAGCGTACGACCGCGATCTGAACTTCGTGCGGCGCGTGGAAGCTGGCCAGCTCCATCGCCATCGACGCCGCGAGATCACGGGTCGCGGCTGGCGCGCCGAGGACTGTCATCGCGCCGGTGGTCCGCAGGTCGACGGTGATCGGCTGGTCGCGAAGCACCGAGTAGCGAGCATGCAACTCCTTCGCGGCCTGCAGGCACACCGGGTCGAACTCGTTGAGTGGTCCGGTGTCGGCCGCCATGGTCAGCGGCGACGCGAGCGGCTGGTCGCCGGTGCCGATGCGTACGACGAGGAAGTCGGAGTCCGGCAGCCGCCGCTCCCACCGCCGAGCGTCGTTGCGCGCGAGATCGACGAGGTTCTCCGGCAGCGGATGCCGCCAGGCCTCACTGCGTCGCTGCACCGCGATCCGGGCCCGCAGGGTGTGGCGCATCTGCTCGATGTAGTCGAGATAGCGCTCGCGTCCCTCGCGCAGTTGCTTCTTGGGCCCGGTGCGCTGGCTGACGATCATGATGGACGCGAAGCAGATCGCGCCGCAGAACACCAGCAGGCTGGCGACCGCCTGGATCTTGCTGGCACCCGCGGTGAGTGCGCCGGTCAGCGCACCGGTGCCCATCATCATCGGCATCATCATCATGCCGAGGCCGGCCACCGCCGGTGGGGCCTGCGGAGTGCCGGGCGGTTCGGCGATCTCGAGATTGCCCGGATCGACGGTGGGTGGTGCAGTACGCGGCGGACGCTTCACGAGCGTGGTCGTCACAGCACAGACTCCTCATCGTTGTCCCGCCCAAGCACCGTCACGGTGGGTGTGGTGACCTGGACCACGATATGCTCCCGCAGGTCTCGGGGCTATCAGCGTGTCCTGACTGCCCGGGGTGACGCACGCAGCATCGAATGATCGACTCGACCGGGGAGGCTTGGTGCTCACCGCCTACAGCCGCGTCACTGTCGTGAGCGGAGCGCGGAAGGTCGACCTGGCGCTGCCGAGTGCGCTCCCCGTTGCCGACGTCGTGCCGCAGGTGTTGCGCTACTGCAATCCGGACGGCGACGAGCAACGCCCGACCGCGTTCACCCTGGCCCGTCTCGGCGGTCTGCCGCTGTCGCTCAATCAGACGCTCGCCGAGGCCGGCGTACTCGACGGTGAGGTGCTCGAGCTGCGCGGTGACGGCGCGGCCGTTCGGCCTGCCCTGGTTGAGGATGTACGCGACGCGCTCGAGGACAGTGTCGACGCCGCCGGGGGATGGTGGACGTCGCAGACGACGCTGACCTTCAGCCTGCTCGCCAGCGCCGTGGTGCTCGGCCTGCTCGCCGTCGTGCAGTACCTATTCCCCGACCTCATCGGCGGCAGCACCGACGCCCGGGTGGTGTCCGCGTTCGCCGCACTCGTCGTCTCCTTCGGCCTGATGGTGTGGGCCGCGGTGTTCAACCACGGCTGGGTCGCCCAGGTGCTCGCCGGCGTCGCGATGGCATGGGCGTTCCTGACCGGCACCGAGGTCGGTGTCGCCGCCGACCTCGATCCGTTCGTCGTCCTCATGCTCGGCTGGATCTTCGTCGCAGCCGTCGTCGCGCTGGCCAGAGTGTGCACCGAGTACGCCATGCCGCACGTCACGGCGGCGGTCGTCCTGGTCGCGACCGGACTGGCGGTGAGCTTCGTCGGCATGGCCGACATCGACCCGGCCCAGGTACGCCGGATCGCCCCGGCGGTCGCGATGCTGGCGGCCGGTGTGCTGCCACGTCTGACCC
The DNA here is from genome assembly GCA_035262905.1 of Nocardioidaceae bacterium. Taxonomy (GTDB): domain Bacteria; phylum Actinomycetota; class Actinomycetes; order Propionibacteriales; family Nocardioidaceae; genus DATFRX01. The sequence continues at coordinate 11,621 of DATFRX010000320.1, read as the reverse complement.
TGTCGGTCGGCGGCTTGGCAAGTGCGGACTACCGGGTACGGCATGCCGGCCGGATCACCGGCGACAGCCTGGCGAGCCGCTATCGGCAGAGCAATTGGATGCTGATCGGCGGCCTCGTGGGGTTCGCGCTGGTGGTCGTCTGGGGCTGCTACTGGCTGACCTTCAGCACCGGGTCGTGGGACCGGTACCTCGCGCTCAGCATCGGGGCGGCGGCCTTGCTGCGATCGCGGGTCTACTCGCGGACGCCGCACATGGTGCCGTTCCGGGCCGCCGCCGTCGTGATCGGAGTGCTGCAGCTGGTGCGGCTCACCGATGACGTCCCGGAGCTCCGGGAGTGGATCATCCCCGGCTTCGCCGGCGCGGCACTGCTCATCGTCGCGATCAGCAGTCTGCCGATGACAGACATCACGCGCGCCCAGATCAAACGGGTGCTCAACATCGCCGAGTTCCTGATCATCGTCGACATGGTCGTCGTGACGATGGGAGCCGTCGGCCTGTTCAGCGAGATCCAGGACAAGCTGTGACCGTCGGATGGGAGGGGTGACCGATGGCTGACGAGCAGGACGGCCCGACCGAGGAAGAACTCGAAGCTCGTCGTCGCGCTTCGGCCCAGGACGCCGCCGGTGACCTCGCGCGCATGGGAGTCGATCCGCGGCTGCTCGGTCTCGACCCCGTGTCGACTCCGCCGTCACCCGCCGGCCCGCCGAACCAGCCGCCCGCCGCCTCGCCACCGGCTCCGAGCCCGGACGGTTCCGACGGCAGCGCACCGGGCGGCGAGTCGGCTCCGTCGAACCACGGCGCCGTGGTGCCGCTGCGTCCCGAGTTCGCCGCTCCGGCCCCTGGACATGGGGGTCCGCAGCAGCCGGCTCCGACGATGAGCCCGGCCCTCGGCCCGCCGCCGGGGCAGTACTTCTCGCCCCATAGCGAGCCGGCTCCGCCGCCGCCCATGGCAGAGCAGCCGCGGCCGGCGACCAGCGGCCCGGTCGAGTCCCTCCTCGCACGTACCGCATCCGGCAAGGCCGCACCGAGTACCTCCGGCCGCTGGGTCAAGGCCGTCACCTTCGGTCTCATGACGCCGGACGCCGCCGAGACCGTCGGGTCCGAGCGGATGCTGGTCGGCGCCCTGCGCACCCGGCAGAACGACCGACGCGTCGTGGCCTTCAACGCCGGCAAGGGCGGCGTCGGAACGACGACGGTCGCGCTCGGCGTCGCCACCGCGTTCGCCGCCCTGCGCGAGGACCCGACCGTGCTCGTCGACGCGCACTCCGGCACGGCGTCGCTTGGACAGATGCTGGGTGTGCCGGCCGCACTCAGCGGACGCGACCTGGTCGCCGACACCGACGCCGAGCCGACGACGGTGCCCGGCGGACTGCGGGTCGTCGACGGCTGTGGCTGGGGCACCCCGCTGCGTCGCGCCGACGTGCCGCCGCTGCTGGATCGGCTCGGCCGCGACCACGCGTTCACGCTGGTCGACGTCGGCAACGACCCGGGCGAGGCCGCGTACGCCGCACTGGCCCGCAGCGACCAGACCGTCATCGTCACCTGCGCCGGTGCTTGGGGGTTGTCGAGCGCGCGGGTGGCAGCGGCGCGACTGCGCGACGTGGACACGTTCGCGATCGACCGGGCGATCTATGTCGTGGTGTGCACCAACGACGAGTCCTACCGCAAGGTCCATCGCGAGGTCATGCAGCAACTGGCGCAGGGCCCGGTGCGTGCCGTCGTGGTGCCGCCCGATCCGGAGCTCGCGGCCGGACAGCCGTTCGACCCGAGCCGGGTCCGGCCGGCGACCCGGGAGGCGATGCTCGAGGTTGCGGCCGCGATTGCCGTCACGAGTGGTCTGCACTGATGTCCACGACCCCGCCAGAGCCGCCACCGCGTACGTCGGAGCCGCCGCCGGCGCCGGAGTTCGACATCCCGAACGCCGAGAAGTACATGCTCGAGGCCGACGTGATGCGGCGGCGCCAGCTGCGTTCGGCCCTGCTGCACGGCTCGACCCGGACCTGGCGCGAGCACCGCAAGGTTTGGCCGGGCGTCGTGGCCGGCATCGTCGCCGGTGGTCTGATCATCGCGGTGATCGCGGTGAAGACCGCCTACGACAAGGACAAGGAGAGTCAGGACGCGGCCGCGCTTCTGGAGTTCTGCGACTCGTACCTCCAGAACCAGACCGTCCTGCTGGGCGAGGATCTCGACCTCACCGCGCCCGACGAGGTCGAGAGCGCTGCCGGTACGGCCCGCGACCTGAGCGAGCTGGTGCCGGAGCATGTGGCCGGCGAGGTCGGTCCGGCGGTCGAGACGATCGCCGACCAGTACGGCGCGATGGTCGACCACGAGGACGATCCCGACCGGCTGGCCGAGCTCAACACGGCCAACCGGATCGAGCGGGCGCGAGCCGATCTGGAGAGTTTCAGCAACGACAATTGCGACGACGTGTGAGGCATCTGTGCTGGTGACTGAGCGTGTGGACGGTCGTGTACCTTGTGTACGGACTCATGTGCTTCGGGGGACCGGGCAACGCCTGCGCCCGTACCTCCGTGAGCGTCGCGACCAAGTGATGATCCGAGAGGTTAGCGATGGCTGACACCCGTACTTCTCCTAGTCGCCGCGCGGTGTCGAACACCGGCACCCGGCTGCCGTCCGCACGGGAGCGCCGGCCGGCGCTGGCCGCATTGGCGGTCCTCCTGATCGTGGGCGGCGCCTTCGCCAGTGGCTTCCTGGCCCTGCAGGCGGGCAACCGCGCCGACTACCTGCGGATCAGCGACGACGTGCCGCAGGGCGCCGAGATCACCGAGGATCAGGTCGAGACAGTCAGCCTGCCCGAGGACATGGACGGGGTCGTGTCCGCCGACAACTTGGACGAGGTCGTCGGTCTGCGGGCGGTGACCCATCTGCTGCCGGGCACCATCCTCACCGAGGACATGGTCACCGACGAGGCCGGTGTCGCGCCGGGCATGGAGGAGGTGCCGCTCAACGTCGAGAACGTCGCGCCCGGGCTCACCTCCGGCGACTCGGTCAAGGTGCACACGGCACCCGACGAGGGCCAGCCGGGCGACTACGACGCGGAGGTCCTGACGGTCTCCTATCCGGACGACGAGAGCGGGATCGGCGGCGACACCAGCAACTCGACGATCCAGCTGACCGTCCTGATGACCGAGAACGACGCCTCCGACATCGCGCCGGCCATCCGCGACGAGGACGTCGCCTACGTCGCGCGGGTCGCGCCACCGCCGTCGGTCGACAACGACTCCAACCGGGGGTCGTGAGCCGAGATGGGTCTGATCGCCGTCGCCTCCGCGAAGGGCTCGCCGGGCGCCACGACCACTGCGCTGTTGTTCGGCGCGTTGTGGCCACGCCCGGTGATCGTCGCGGAGTGTGATCCGCACGGCGGCGACGTGGCGGCCCGACTGCCGGCGTACGACGGCGGCGTGATCGATCCCGATCGCGGGCTGCTCAGCCTGGGCGCGGCCGGCCGCAAGCTGCTGCGTCCCGAGCTGGTGCCGGAGCACACCCAGCGCATCGCCGGCGGTCTCGACGTGCTCGTCGGCGTCCGCATCCCGGAGCAGTCCGCCGGGCTCGCCCAGCAGTGGGGGCAGCTCGGTCCGATCTTCGGCAGCATCCCGGGCTACGACGTCATCGCCGACGCCGGCCGGCTCGGAGCCCAGACGCCGCAGAACGTCATGCTGCCGTCCGCGACCGATCTGGTGATGGTCTGCGACGCCCAGCCCGGCAACGTCGTCCACCTTCGGGAGCGGATCCTCGCGCTGCAGCCGTCGCTTCGCCCGGAGTCGACCAACGGGACCCAGATCCACATCGTCGTGGTCGCCGACCCGAAGCGTCGGCAGGCCGTTCGGGAGATCGGTGAGGCGATGCGCCGGGCGGCAGCGAACGTCACCGAGGTCTATCACCTCGCGTACGACCCGAAGGGTGCCGGCTTCTTCGCCGGGGAGCTGTCCGGCCGGCCCGACCGCACCGCACTGGTCAAGTCGGCACTGCCGATCGTGGCCCGGCTCGCGGCCGACACCGAGACGTTCTTCGTCGAGCAGGCGGCGCAACCCGCACCGTCCGGGGAGTCGTCCCAGTGGCCGGGGTGGCAGCCGCCGGAGCCCCAACAGTCACCACCCGGCATCCCGACAGGGGGAGGTGAGCACCGGTGATCGACCACGACCTGGTGCGTCAGCTGCGTGTCCAAGTCGCCGACCGGCTCAACGACCAACGCCGTCGCGACCAGATGAACGGCGTGACTGCCATGTCGGTCGAGGACGAGCGTGAGTACGCCCGGTCCCTGATCGTCCAGGTGCTCGAGGACCATGCCCGGTTCGAGATCGCCGAGGGCCGTACACCACCGTCGGCCGACGACGAGGCGTCCCTGGCATCGGCCATCCACTCCGCGCTGTTCGGCGTCGGACGTCTGCAGCCGCTGCTCGACGATCCCGAGGTCGAGAACATCGACATCAACGGCTGCGACCAGGTCTTCGTGCAGTACGGCGACGGCCGCGAGGAGCGACTGCCTCCGGTCGCGGACGACGACGAGGAGCTCGTCGAGCTGATCCAGGTGCTCGCCGCCCACACCGGACTGTCCAGCCGCCCGTTCGACTCCGCCAACCCGCAGCTCGACCTGCGGCTGCCCGACGGCTCGCGACTGTCCGCGGTGATGAACGTCTGTGCCCGGCCGGCGGTGTCGATCCGGAAGGCCCGGCTCGGCCGGGTGTTCCTGGACCAGCTGGTCGCCAACGGCACGCTGAGCCACGACGTCGCGTCGTTCCTCAAGGCCGCCGTCGGAGCGCGCAAGAACATCATGATCGCGGGCGCCACCAACGCCGGGAAGACGACACTGCTGCGCGCGCTGACCAACGAGATCCGGGCCGACGAGCGACTCGTCACGGTCGAGCGCGCGCTGGAGCTCGGGCTCGGCGAGTTCGCGGATCTGCACCCCAACGTCGTGGCGTTCGAGGAGCGGCTGCCCAACTCCGAGGGCGTCGGCGGCGTCGACATGGCCGACCTCGTACGCCGCTCGCTGCGGATGAACCCGTCGCGCGTCATCGTCGGCGAGGTGCTCGGCGACGAGATCGTCACGATGCTCAACGCGATGAGCCAGGGCAACGACGGCTCACTGTCGACGATCCACGCCAACTCCTCGCTCGAGGTGTTCAACCGGATCGGGACGTACGCGATCCAGGCCCAGGAGCGGCTGCCGATCGACGCCACAAACATGCTGATCTCGGGTGCGCTCGACTTCGTCGTGTTCCTCCGCAAGCACAACGACTACGTCACCGGTGGCGTGCAGCGCCGGGTGATCGAGAGCATCCGCGAGGTCGTGGGGCACGACGGCCAGGTGCTCTCGAGTGAGGTCTTCGCCCCCGATCCCGACGGTCGGGCAGCGGCGCACGCACCGATCTCGTGCATCGCCGACCTCGAGGCAGAGGGCTATCGGCCGATCGTCCACGGCAGGTGGGCCGGTTGATCGAGGAGTATCGCGTCCCGCTCGCCATCACGGCCGGCACGCTCGTCGGCGTCGGCCTGCTGCTCCTGGTGCTCTCGATCGCCGGGCTGCCGCGTCGCGATGCGTCGGCGCCGAGCGGTCGGGGCGGCGGCCTCGATCTGCAGCGGTCCTCGGTCAAGATGGCGGTCGGTGTCGGCGTCGGGCTGGTCCTGCTCGTCGTCACGCGATGGGTCGTGCTCGCCGTCGCGGTCGGGCTGGTCGTGGTCCTGTGGGACCAGCTGATCGGCGGCGTCCAGTCCGAGCGCCGGGCGATCAACCGGCTCGACGGACTCGCCGCCTGGACCGAGGCGCTGCGCGACACCATCGCCGGTGCCGTCGGGCTCGAGCAGGCGATCCCGGCGACCGCGGTGAATGCCTCGCCGACGATCCGGCCGGCGCTGAACCTGCTGGTCGACCGGCTTCGCGTCCGGGAGCCACTGCCCAGTGCATTGCTGAAGTTCTCCGACGACCTCGACGACTCCTCGGCCGACCTGATCGTGGCCGCCCTGATCCTGAACGCCCGGCTGCGCGGTCCCGGTCTGCGCGACGTGCTCGGCGCCCTGTCGGAGTCGGCCCGTGAGGAGCTCGACCTGCGGCGCCGGGTCGAGGGGAGCCGCCGGAGTACGCGACGGAGCGTGCAGCTCGTCGTGGTCATCACCCTGCTCGTACCGTCGGCGCTGGTGCTGTTCAACCAGGGCTACGTCGAGCCCTACGGCACCGTCGAAGGACAGCTGGTGCTCAGCGTCGTGATCGCGATGTTCGGCCTGGCGATCCTGTGGCTGCGCCGGCTGGCCGGAGTCGAGACGCCGGAGCGCTTCCTCGTCGAGAGCCGCTACCAGCGAGCCGGTGAGGCGCATGCCGAGGTGACCACCGGATGATCCTGCAGCTGACGGCGGGAGCGGTGGCCGGTGCCGGCCTGCTGCTTCTGGTCTACGTCTTCGTCCGGCCGCGCACCGGAGTCGGTGCGACCCTGGCCCGGATCGACTCCGGCCGGCGATCGCAGCAGTCGATGACGGTGAGCGCTGCCGGTGCCCGGACCGACGGCCGGTTCGATCAGATGAAGCTGTCGGTCGGCCAGCGGATCGAGGCCGAGGCGTCGGCCCGTGGGTGGACGTTCCCGCGTACCCGCTCGGACCTGGCGGTCATGAACCGAACGTTCGCCGCCCACATGGGCACCAAGGTCCTGCTCGGACTGGTCGGGCTGATCTGGTTCCCGCTGATCCTGCTGGTGCTGGGCATCGGCGGCAACGCCGCCCCGGCGATCGTCGGCCTCGGCTGTGCGGCGCTGTTCTTCTTCCTGCCCGACATCCAGCTGCATCGGGAGGCCGAGAAGCGCCGGCGCGACTTCCGGCACGTGATGGGTTCGTTCCTCGACCTGGTCGCGATGAACCTGGCCGGCGGACGCGGTCTCCCCGAAGCATTGATGGCGGCGTCCTCGATCGGCGAGCACTGGGCGATGATCCGGATCCGGCAGGCGCTCAGCAACGCCCGGATCATCGGCGTCACGCCATGGGAGGGGATCGCTCAGCTCGGCCGCGACCTCGGTGTCGAGGAGTTGCGTGACCTGGCATCGGCACTGGCGCTGGCCGGCGACGAGGGCGCCAAGATTCGCGCGTCACTGATGGCCCGGGCCGAGAGCCTGCGTCGCAAGGAGCTGGCGGATGTCGAGGGCAGCGCGGGGGAGAGCTCGCAGTCGATGCTGCTGGCGCAGATGCTGATCGCCCTCGCGTTCCTCATTTTCTTGGTCTACCCGGCATTGGCGCGGTTGCAATGAGCGCATCGGCGCCGATCTGCGCCCGAACACCCCACGATGACCCGCGCTGGGTTAGATTGACCCGGCGGGGACCCAGACTCATCCCCTTTTCCTGGACACCGGCGATCGTCACATCCGCGGGAGGATTTGATCGTGACTGAGCTGCAGTATGCCCGCCTGTTCATCATGTACGTCCGGGCCCGAGCGGCAGAGGCGAGACGAGCCGGTCGCAGCGAACTCGGGGCCTCGGCCCTGGAGTGGGCGATCATCTCGGCCGTCGTCGTCACCCTGGCGATCATCATCGCCGCCGTCATCACCGACGTCGTGAACTCGCGAAAGGACGAGATCCAGGAAGGCGGCTGAGCACGCGCGCTCGCTCGCGCGAGCCGGCATGTAGGGGTGACATGAGGCGGAGAGACGAGCGTGCCGCGAGCACGTTGGAGATGGCGATCATCGCGCCGGTGTTTCTGCTGCTCATCTTCGGGATCGTCGAGTTCGGGCTGTGGATGTACGCCCGCAACGTCGTGACCCTGTCGGCCCGCGAAGGCGCGTCGTACCTTCGCGTCTCCGGCGCGATCGGCGACCCGGCCGGCTGGCAGGACGCCGCCGAGCAGACCGCCCTCGAGTACGCCAACCAGGTCGGCCTGATGACCGACGTCACCGCCACCGCCACCAGCGACGACCAGCAGGCGACCGTCGAGGTGTGCGGTCGCTACGCGCACCCGATGGGCATCCTCATCGACGCGCCCGTCTGCCAGTCGATCACGGTCGAGATCGAGCAGTTCGAGCCGGACACGGGGGAGCAGCAGTGAGGCGGCGGACGGACTCCGGCGGCACCATCTCGCTCGAGATGGCGGTGCTCGCGATCCCGCTGATCATGCTGCTCATGCTGATGTGGGCGTTCGGCGTCTATGCGCAGGCGGAGTCGATCAGCGACCAGGCCGCCCGCGACGCCGTACGAGCGGCGACCCAGTCGCGCAGCGCCGACGAAGCCGAGCAGCAGATCGCGGCCGCGGTCCAGTCAACGACCGAGGACGCGGAGTACGTCGGCCGCTACATGGACTGCACCTACGACCCGGACCTGCCGCAGCCGTTCGACGCGCAGCCGCTGATCTCCCAGGCCCAGTTGGTCACCGTCACGGTCACGGTGACCTGCTCGGTCGATCTGAGCGCGGCCGCCTTCCTGCCCTTCGGCAACGTGACGGTCCAGTCGGTCTTCGTCAGCCCGCTCGACAACTATCGGGGGTACTACCCATGAGGATGCGACGTCCTCGCGGCGAGCGTGGCTCGATCACCCCCTTCGTGATCATCGTGGCGATCGCGCTGCTCTTCCTTGCGGCGTTGGTGATCGACGGCTCGCGGCAATTGTCGGCCCGGGCCCGCGCCATCGCGTACGCCGAGGAGGCCGCCCGGGCCGGTGCCCAGAAGATCAACCTCGAACAGGGCTTCGTCCAACTGCTCCAGGACGACGCGTACAACGCGGTCGACGAGTACTGCGGCGTGGCGATGGCCAAGGACGACCACATCACCTCGTGCAAGGCCACCGGCATCGTCGAGAAAACCGACAACGGCCAGGTCGCCTCGCTCACCGTCGAGGTCGAGGTGGAGTACAACCCGATCCTGCTTGACCTGTTCACCGGCAACGCCGGCACCTTGGTGACCGGTGAGGCGACGGCGCATCCGATCGAGGGCATCCTCGAGCCGGAGCTCGGCGAGTTCACCCCACCTCCGCCGGTGGTCGACACCCATCCGGTCGACCCGGGCATCGAGACCGGCACGACGGGACCGACGATCGAGGTTCCGACGCCGAAGCCGACTTGCCGGGAGCCCGGCGAACCGCCGCCGCCGAAGAATGACATCTGTCCGGACGGCCCGGGCCCTGAGGACCCCGGACACAACGGCCCCGGACCCGGTCCGGGCGACGGCGACCCGTCCAACACCACACCGCCTGGCGGCGGCGGTGGCGGCGGCCACGGCGGTGGCGGTGGCGGCGGAGGGGGGAACTGACCGGTGTTCTCTCGGGTTGCGATCTGCGCCGCTGTCCTCGTCGTCGGTTCGGCTGCGGTCGGCTGCGGCGGTGGCGGCGACGACAGCAGCTTCGTGCCACGCGGCTCGGTCACGGCGTCGACGACGGGCGACTCCGCCGACGACACCGTCGTGCGGGTCGACACCGGCCGCTGGGCCGACGACGCGATGATGCCGACGCTGGTGGAGTATCTGGAGGCTCGCCAGGCCAGCATGCGAGAGCGCCGCATCGTGCCCGACATGGTCGCGACGGCGACCTTCCAGTGGATCCAGCAACAGCGGCTGGTGATCTCCGATGCCGAGGACCGCGGCTGGACGGTGCCGGCCGAGGCCCGGATGCGGATCGTGGGAGTCGAGCCGGGCAACTCAGACGCCGTCGTACGCGTCTGCATGTGGGGACCCTCGGTCGATTTCGTCGACACCGAAACGGGCGAACCGGTCAGGTCCCATCTGCGACAGTGGTACCCGTTTGATGTCAAGATGGTGCTCGCCGACAGCCACTGGTACGTTTCAGCGGCTGCCGAGGGAGCCTTTGCGTGCGAGGTGGACGAGGGATGATGCGGAGCTCGGGGCGTACATCGAAGGGCGCGCGCGCAAGTGTCGCCGCCGGCCTGCTCGTAGCAGCCGCTGTGCTCGTCGCTCCGACTCCCTCTGCGACGGCCGGGCCAGCCTCCGCGACGGTGTCGACCAACGCCGCGGTGGGCGGCGCTAGCCCGACCGCCGGCGGCTTCGGACTGCCGGCGGGTTCGCTGCCGACGAGCGTCAACGCCGCCGACTCGACCAACTCCACCGGAAGCACCGGCGGCTGCGCCGGCTACGCCAACAACGTCGGCGCCGGCATCTACTGCTACGGCGGCGAGGACAGCGGCACGCCGCTCGACCTCATCGACCGGTTCCCCGGCATGACCTTCGACCCGTGCCGCGTCTTCAACATCCCGGTGGGGATGAAGGCGCCGCACAACCCGACCCCGGACAAGGGGCAGTACTACTTGTCCGCCTGCCTCGAGCACGTCAACCTGCACGACCCGTACGGCGGCGACCCGACCGTCACCCTGCGGTTCGTCTACGTCGACTACGACGAGGGCGATCCGACCGACTGGAATCCGAACCCGCTCGAGCAGTACCTGTGGGCCCTGGTCCGGTCGAACTACCCGGTGCCGTTCGTGACGGCGTGGCCGACGCACATCCCACGCGTGGGCGCGCCGACCTGGTTCCAGTTCCGGTGGCTGGACGAGAACCTGCACGCGGCGACGCAGGGTCCGTACGCCGGCAACGAGGACGGCGGCCCCTACCTCGAGCTCAACTACGGCGGCGTACGGCTGATCGCGAAGTCGGCCGGCGTACGCGTCGTGCCGCAGGTCGAGGGCATGGACCCGGCGAACTGCGGTGACGTGCCCAAGCCGTACAACGTCGACGCCGAACCGACCGTGGAGGCGCAGGACAATCCCTGCTATGTCGTCTTCGAACACTCCAGCGCGGCGGCCGAGGAGCTGACGCCGAAGGACGTGCCGCTGCCGGAGCCCGACCCGGACTACCCGGTCCCGATGTTCGTGCTCAACGTCGAGGTCCGGTGGCACGTGACGATGGAGGGCGGCCGTGGTGCGAACCTCGGCACTCACACCTTCACCGCCTACCAGCAGCTTCCGGTGTCCGAGGTGACCGGCCTGATCGGTCAGGACCTCTGAGAAGGTGCCCGCCACCCGTTCCCACCAGCCGGCCCGACTGCCGATCCAGAGCCGGGGGCGTCGGCGTGGGGGCGAGGTCCTGCGCGGCCTGTTCGGACTGCTCGCCACCCTGGTCGTGGTCGTCGGGCTGCCGGTCGGACTGGTGGCGATGGTCGGCAACCCCCTGCCCGACGAGGCACCCAACAGCGACTGGCTGACGGCGGAGATCTCCACCGACACACTGCTTTCGATCCTGGCGATCGTGTTGTGGTTGGCCTGGCTGCACTTCGTGATCTGCCTGCTCGTCGAGTTCAGGAGCGACCGGCGCGGTCGTGGCCTGGCTCCGCACGTCCCCGGTGGCGGGGTCGGCACCCAGGCACTGGCCCGACGTCTGGTCGGTGCCGTGCTCCTGCTGGCCGGGGCGTCGGCCGCCACGCTGCCCTCCGCGACCGCGACCGGCGATCGGGCCCCGGACCAGACCACCGCGTCGGCGAAGGCGACACCGACGGCAGCCTCACCCGGCGAGGCGAGCCAGCGCGCCGTGCCGACCGCTGCGCCGATCCGCAACGTCGACGGCGTGGTCAAGTACTACGAGGTGCAGCCGTCGAGCGGCCGGCACTACGACACGCTCTGGGACATCGCCGAGCGGTTCCTGGGCAGTGGGCTGCGCTACAAGGAGATCTTCGAGCTCAACCACGGCGTG
>DATFRX010000319.1:0-7653 GCA_035262905.1 Nocardioidaceae bacterium | reverse complement strand
CTGCTGGTGCACGAAGTTCCATCCCGACTGCGCGGAGAAGGGCCAGAGTGCCGAGGGGAACCGGGCGCTCAAGCAACGTCTGGTGGCCGACGGGATCGCGCACGCAGCGCTCGTGTTCGACGGCGACCGGGCCGTCGCCTGGGCGGAGTACGGATCACCCGAGGAGCTGCCCAGCATCCAGCACCGCAAGGAGTACCTCGCCACCGCGCAGCGGCTGCCCGACTACCGCGTCACCTGCATCCTGGTCGAGCGCGGCCTTCGCGGTCAGGGCCTGGCGGCCATGGCCCTGCGCGGGGCCGTCGAACTGGTCGCGCAGGCGGGCGGCGGCCTGGTCGAAGGCTACCCACACGACACCGGTGGGGTCCGGAAGAAGAACTCGTCGTTCCTCTACAACGGCACCCGCACGATGTACGAGCGCGAGGGCTTCGCCTACGACCGGCCTAAGGGCCTGGGCAACTGCGTGATGGTGCGCGAGGTGGCCCCGAGCACGCCCGACTGAACCGATCAGGCGTCGTTGGGCCGTGCCCTCCGGTGAGCAGCCTCGCGGAGCATCGCGTCGATCTTGGGGTCGTGCCCGAGCTCCCAGACTTCCTGGTCGCAACGGCAAGCGGCAGCCCACTTGGCAGCCCACTTGTGCGCCTCCTGGCAGACGGCATGGGCGGCCTAGTCAATGTCGGGCATGTCCTCGTCGGAGAAGTCGTCCATCGCGTGGGCATCCAGAATCAGCACGTACTGCGGCATCGCATGACTCCTTCCCGGCCCGCTGTCCTTCGCGACGGCCCACCTGCTCCACGAACAGTAGGCCCCGCGATTCGACAATCCACCGCGCGCTCATGCCGCAGCCCGCGTGCCACTCAGGCCACGTAGAACCTGCTCAGCTCTCGGGGAATCGACAGAGGACTGCGGTGGCGTCGTCGTGGACCTTGCCGGGGTGGTGTCCGGCGGTCCGCTCGTCTTCGCGGCGTACTCGATCGATGATGGCGGCTGGTCCTTCATCGCCGAGAAGGCGGATCAACCCAGCCCATCGGAGCCCGTGGCGCTCGGCTAGGCGTGATGCGCCGTCGGTGAACAGGCCGACGCAGTCGAGAGTCGCCCGGGCGATCGACCCAGTGAGGGCTTCCTTGGCCGCCTCCGGTTTGTTGCTGGCGACCCAAAACCCGCCGGGCGCATTGCGCTGCTGTCTGACGATCTCGACCGTGTAGCCGGGCAGGTAGTCGTTGCGGTTGTCGTGGACGACCTCGACCGTGCCGTCGAGCTTGCGAAACACGATCGGCGAGTCCGACAGCGCCAGGTAGTCGACCGACTGGCCTCGGTCGCGGACGATCGCGACCGTGGACGACGGGCTGTCCGGGTTAATGAGGTCGCAGGTGTCGGCGTGGAGCGCCATGACACCCTGAATCGCCAGGCCGAGGGTCTCGGCGAGGTCCAACGACTCGGTGAGCAGCAAGCGAGACAGCTCCGCGCCGAGCCGGCCGACCAGCCACGGCACATCATGGATGCACCCGCTGTCGACCCCTGGCGCGGCGGTCGCGCCATCGAGGACGACGGCGAAGTCCGGTCCGGTCACCACGCAGTCCTCGTTGCGCTCCACCCCAGGAGCCGCCTGCGTGGCGTGGCTGATCAGCATGCGCGTGATCCCTCGATCCGGGCCGCATCGGGAGCCGACCCGTCTGCAAATGAGCGTCGAGTCGATATCGGCTCTGAACTGCTTGACCTGCGGTGTTGGGTGGTGGAGCTGAGGGGATTTGAACCCCTGACCCCCTCGTTGCGAACGAGGTGCGCTACCAGACTGCGCCACAGCCCCTCAACGGCGCCACACGATAACACGCCGTTGCCGACCGGATCGCGTCGATACTCCGTACTCGCGAGGGACCCTGATGGGCCGAATCGAGTCGTTGACGCAAAGCCGCTCAGTCGCCGACGGCGCGGCGGTGTGCTTCGCCGGCATCGGCGTCCGAACTCGGGTCGGAGTCGGCGCCGGAGGCGGTCGTCTCGGACGGCAGTACGGTCTGTTCGCCCTCGACATGGCCGGATGTCCAGGCGTCCGGCTGGCCGAGGTCGATGGTACGAACGGTGCGAGTCGCCTTGGCCTTGGCGACGTAGGTCGGCAGGGTGACCGGGAGCGGATCCCACAAGGACCGGCCGTCCTCGGTCGAGACCGTGACGGCGACCGACGTGGACTCCGCAAGGTCCTCGTCGCCGACTGGCGCGGCGTCGGCCTCCACTGCGTGGCGCTGCACTGCATGGCGACGCGCGGATCCGTCGGAGTCCTTGTCCGACGCCGAGTCCGCAGATGCCGAGTCAGCAGACGGCGAAGCCTCGTCGGATTCGTGGGCATCCTCACTCGCACGGCGGACGTCCCAGGTCGACTCGTCCTCACGGCGTACCTGCCAGCGGCACAGGGCGAGGAACGCCACGATCAGCGCGACCGGAATGAACACGGACCAGGCCGGCAGCAGCGGCGAGACGGCCAGCGCCGCCACGAGTCCGGTCGCGCCGAGCAGCATGAGCAGCACGCGGCGGCGGCGTTGGGCGGCGGCACGGGCGGCCGCCCGGGTCGGTCGATGGGCCTGATCGACCGGCGCCTCGACGGTCGGCTCGGGTCGCACGGTCTGGCGGGCGGCGATGGCGTCGGCTTCGGCGTTCAGCTCTTCCTCGGTCATCGGCTCGGGCTCGGCTGGCTGGCCGCGACCGAGCAGCCGCATCGCCTTGGAGAACTTGTCGACCGACCGGGCCCTCGTCGCCTCGTCATAGCGCCGAAGGGCCCACGGCACCAGGAACACCGCCCATGCGATGACCACAGCCGCGAAGATCAGGCCAGTACCCACAGAGGAACCGTAGGCGTATCCGCACCCCAGAGCCTGGCACCGAGTCGGTGTGTCGCCAGAACACTCCTGTGACTCATGTGGCGTTCGGGGCCGGACCAACCGTACCGTGCGTCCTCGATGTCCGAGTTGACGTCGGCCGTTGGCGTCGGGAGGCGGTTGTCGGTCAGCCGTCGCCGGTCGCCGCGCCGGTGCGCCGCAGGTAGCCGGTGAGTACGCCGGGCCCAACCTCCTCGGCGGTCAGCGCGAACAGCACGTGGTCGCGCCATCCCCCGTCGATGTGCAGGTAGCGCGGGGCCTCTCCTTCGCGCCGGAAGCCGAGCTTCTCGACAACGCGGAGCGAGGCGGTGTTCTCCGGCCGGATCGCGACCTCGATCCGGTGCAGTCCGACGACGCTGAAGCAGTGGTCGACCACCAGGGCCACGGCGGTCGGCGTGATGCCGCGGCCAGCCACTGCCCGATCGACCCAGTAACCGATCTGGGCCCACCGAGCCGATCCCCAGGTGATGCCGGTGACCGTCACCTGGCCGACCAGCCGCTTGTCGTACGTCGTCACGAAGGGCAGCCCGTAACCGCGTCGAGCCTGCCGATGCGACTCGCGAACCATGCCGGCGAAGGTGGGCGGGACCGGACTCGATCCGGGTGGGAGCGTGGCCTCCCATTGCCGCAGCCACTCGCCGTTGCGCGATCGCACCGATCGCCAGGCGGCCGCGTCACGACGTCGAATCGGCCGCACGGTGACCCGTTCGTGAGACAGGACCACCGGCCATCCTCGGGTCAGGATCGGCCCCTCTCTCCCGCCCCCGACTTGGTCCCGAGATCCCCGGCGTCGTCGGCCGCATCGGCGTCCGATCGCGGATGGTCGCCACCGCGCACCTGGTCGACGGCATGCGGCAGCACGTCGCGCAGCACCGCCAGCCCGTCGCGTACGCCGCCTCGCGAGCCCGGCAGGTTGACGATCACGGTCCGACCGGCGACACCGGCCAGGCCCCTCGACAGCATCGCCGTCGGCACACCGGCCGCGACGCCGTACGCCCGGATCGCCTCGGCGAGGCCCGGGATCTCGTACGACAGCACGGCCCGGGTCCGCTCCGGAGTCTGGTCGGTCGGACTCACACCGGTGCCCCCGGTCGTCACGACGGCATCAGCGCCGGACTCGACGGCGTCGCGCAGCGCCCGCTCGACCGGCTCGCCATCGGGCACCACCAGCGGGTCACCGACCTCGAAACCCCATTCGCGCAAGGCATCGACGATCAACGGCCCGCCCGTGTCGGCGTACACGCCGGCGGCGGCCCGGTTGGACGCGGTGACCACCACGGCACGCGGCCGGGCTCCACCAGGGGTCATGGGTCAGTCGCTCCTCGACCAGTCGCCACTCTTGCCGCCGGACTTGCGCTCCAGACGGATGTCGGTGATCGACGCCCCCTTGTCGACCGCCTTGATCATGTCGTACACCGTCAGCGCCGCCACCGAGACCGCCGTCAGGGCCTCCATCTCGACTCCGGTGCGGTCGGTCGTACGCACGGTGGCGGCGATCGCGACGGCGCCGTCCTCGACCTCGAACTCGACCGTGACGCCGCTGATCGCCAGCGGATGACACAGCGGAACCAGGTCGGGGGTGCGCTTGGCCGCCATGATCCCGGCGACCCGGGCCACGCCGAGGACATCGCCCTTCGGCACGGTCCCGCTCCGCAGCAGCTCGGCGGTGGCCGGCGCGACGACGACCCGGCCCTGCGCGGTCGCGACCCGGTCGGTGACGTCCTTACCGCCGACGTCGACCATGCGAGCGGCGCCGTGCTCGTCGATGTGGGTCAGCCGGTCGGCCGGATCGGGAGCGGTCATGGCTAGAACGTACGATCCAGCACCAGCGCGTTGACCGTCTCGTCGGCCGCGATCGACGTGGTCTCCTCCGGCACGACGACGAGGCAGTTCGCCCGGGCCAGACTCCCGATCCGATGCGAGCTCTGGCCGCGTACGGGGGTGACGGTGGCGCCGGTGGCAGTGACCTCGAAACGCGCCCGGGCATAGGTGCGCCGGTTCGACGGAGCGGTGAGCTCGTCGGTCAGGCGGGCCCGGACGAGCGGGCGACGGTAGGGCAGCCGACCCATCAACCGTCGCAGCGCCGGTACGACGAAGACTTCGAACGACACGAACGCCGACACCGGATTGCCCGGGAGCGTGAAGATCGGGGTCTGGTCCTCGCCGACGAAGCCGAAGCCCTGCGGCTTGCCCGGCTGCATCGCGACCTCGACGAACTCGACCGTGCCGAGCCGGCCGAGCACGTCCTTGACCACGTCGTAGTCGCCCTTGCTGACGCCACCGCTGGTGACCACGAGATCGGCGCGGACCAGCTGGTCGGACAGCGCCTCGCCGAACTCGTGCGGCTCGTCGGAGACGATCCCCACCCGGTACGGGATGGCGTCGGCGGCCTTCGCGGCGGCGGCCAGCATGTAGCTGTTCGCGTCGTAGATGGAGTCGTAGTCGAGCGCCGTGTCGGGTTCGCGCAGCTCGCTGCCGGTCGACATGATCACCACCCGCGGACGCGGCCGAGCCTGCACCGACGACCGGCCGACGGCGGCGACGAGCCCGGTCTCCCGCGAGTCGAGGATCGTGCCCTCCTCGAGTACGACCTCGCCGGCCCGGACGTCCTCACCGGCGTACCGGACGTGCTGGTTCGGCTGCGGCGCCCCGAAGATCGAGACGTGGGCCCGGCCGTTGTCGGTGGCCTCGACCGGGATCACGCAGTCCGCGCCGTTGGGCAGCGGTGCGCCGGTCATGATCCGCATCGACGTGCCGGGTGCGAGTGCGTACGGCTGCGACGTTCCGGCGGCCGCCTCGCCGACGACGGGGAGCTGGACCGGGCTATCCTCGCTGGTCTCGGCGACGTCGACATAGCGCACCGCGTAGCCGTCCATCGCCGAGTTGGAGAAGCGCGGCAGGTCGATCGGCGAGGTGATTTCCTCGGCGATCGGCAGCCCGGTCGCTTCGAGCAGCGGCTGGCCGTACGGCGTCAGCGGCGCCAATGACTCAAGCACCCGGCGCAGCTGCTCGTCGACCGATCGAAGCTCCGTGCCGGTCGCGGAATGCGCTTCCATGCCAGCAGCCTACGACCGTCAGGACAGGACGGTGCCGGAGGCGACGCGTTCGGATGCGCCGGTGTCGTCGAGGCGAGCGGCGCCGACCACGCGGACATCGCTCTCGAAGGTCCAGTCACCTCGCACGGTGAGCGACTCGGCGTCGCGCATCGACGGCACGCCCTCGGCGAACCGGCCCGAGAACGCGTCGATCGTGGCGTAGTAGGGCGGGTCCAGATCGACCAGCGGCAGCCGCGCCGCCTCGCGTACGACCTGGAAGTCCGAGGTCAGGGTGTAGAGGTCCGAACGCAGCAGCAGCAGGTCGTTGGTCGTCTTGACCGGCAGGAATCGCGACCGCTCCACCTCGATCGCCTGCGCCCCGGCGAACACCTCGATCGCGGCACCCATCGCGGTCTCGATCTGGATCACCGTCGGCGTCGTCCGGTCCGCCGGGTCGACCGTCTTGACGTTGCGGATCAGCGGCAGCCCGAGCACCCCCTGGCGCTCCTCCAGCGTCGTCGCGAGCACCCGCAGGTCGAACCACAGGTTGTTGGTGTGGAAGAACGCATGCCGCTTCTCGTCGGCGAACGCGGCTTTGTCCGCCTCGGCGGTCTGGGCCGACTCGCGCAGGATCAGCCGGCCGTCGCGGCGCCGAATCGCCAGGTGACCGCCCTTGCGGTCGGCCGGTGTCCGGCGGCATACCTCGGCCGCGTACGGGGCGCCGCTGGCCGCGAACCAGCCGGCGATCGCGGGATCGGGCCGGGCGCCGAGGTTGTCGGAGTTGGACACAGTCGCGTAGCGGAAACCGGCGTCGAGCAGCTCCTGGAGCACCTTCGAGACCTCGAGCGCCGTGTAGAGGTCGCCGTGTCCCGGCGGGCACCACTGCAGCTCCGGATCGGCCGGCCACTCGATCGGGGTCAGGTCGTCGGCGCGAAGCTTCGGCTCCCGGTTCTGGACGAAGTCGAGCGGCAGCCCGTGCGTGGCCAGGTCCGGGTAGGCCTTCAGCGCGGCGAGGGTGTCGTCGCGGGTACGGAAGCTGTTCATGAACAGCAGCGGCAGGCGGACGTCGTACTGCTCCCGAAGCTGGCTGACCTGGCCCACGATGATGTCGAGGAAGCTCAGGCCGTCGCGTACGGTCAGCAGCGACTTCGCCCGATCCATGCCCATGGACGTGCCGAGTCCGCCGTTGAGCTTGATCACCGCGGTCGCGGCCAGCGCCTGCCGCGCTTCCTCCGACGGCACGTCGAGCTCGGTGGCGCGCGGCACACTCGTCAGGGGCTCGATGTCGGACTCGGCGATCAGGCCGGTCTCACCGCGCTCCAGCTCGCCGTAGTAATAGGTGAAGACGTCGATCGCCCGCGGATGCACCCCGGCCGCTTCCATCGCCTCGCGCGCCTGCTGCAACCCCTGCTCGCTCATGGCCCGCATCGTAGGCGAGGGCGGCGTCCGGCCTGCCACCGCCGTTGCGACACCACGTTCTCGTGGTAAGCCCGCACTCTGCACGGGCTCGACGCCATGCAGAGTGTGCTCACACCACGTGAACGTGGTGTCCGTGTGACGGGCGCGACGGACCGCCCCGGCCCGGGTGGCTAGCCTGGCGACGTGCAGTTCGAGGATGTCGCCGCCGCGAAGCAGGCCATGCGAGAGCGCATCCTCGAAGGTCGCGTCGGCATGACCAAGGACGAACTCAAGTCGCACGCCGCCGGCATCACCGAGCAGGCGCTCGCACTCCCCCAGATCGAGGCCGCCGAGAC
>DATFRX010000318.1:0-14505 GCA_035262905.1 Nocardioidaceae bacterium | reverse complement strand
ATGCTCGAGGGCGTACAGCTCGTCGGCTCCGGCTCCTTGACGTCGCGCCTGTGGCAACGCCCTGCACTGTCGGTCGTGGGCATCGATGCACCTCCGGTCGATCAGTCCGGGCTGGTGCTGGTGCCCACGGCCCGGGCCCGGCTCGCGTTGCGCATCGCGCCCGGCGACGACCCCGCTGTTGCGCGTGACGCACTGGTCCGGCATCTGGAGGCCAACGCCCCGTGGGGCGCCAAGGTGCGGGTGATCCCGGGGCGGCCGGTGGCTCCGTTCGCCGCGCGGACGACCGGGCCCGCCTACGCCGCAGCTCGGGAGGCGTTCGCCGCCGCCTGGGGAGTCACCCCGGTCGAGATCGGCGTGGGTGGGTCCATCGGGTTCGTGGGCTCCTTCGCGGAGGCGTTCCCCGACGCCGAAGTGCTGATCACCGGCGTCGAGGACCCGGACACGCGCGCTCATGCGGCCAACGAGAGCCTGCACCTCGAAGAGTTCCAGCGCGCCTGCCTGGCGGAGGCGCTGCTGCTGCACCGCCTCGGACAGCCGTAATAGGCCGCTAAGCGACCTCGCTGAGGTACTGGGGCAGCATCCGCCACCAGGTCGCCCAGTCGTGCTCGAACTCCGGTCCCCACGAGTCCACCCGGTTCGGCACGCCCTTGCGGCCGAGGGCATCGGCCATCGCCCACGACTCGCCGATGTCCTCCCAGGCGCCTTCGCCCGAGGCGAGGATGACCTGTCGCTGCCGCAGCGTGTCCAGCTGCGGACCGTCCATGCCCGGGAGGAAGTCCAGCGGCGAGGAGTAGTAGAAGTTGTCGCTCCACTGGTCGTCGAGGAACCGCTGCAGCCGGTAGGTCCCGCTCATGCCGATCGCCGCCTTGAAGAGCTCCGGGTGGCGGCAGAGCAGGGCGACAGCGTTGAAGGCGCCGATCGAGGCGCCTGCGGTGACGATCAGGGGGCGCTGGCCACCGAGGTCGGCGAAGATGGCGGGAAGGACCTCGTTCACCACCGCCTGGTGGTACTGGTTGAGCAGCCACATCCGGTAGGCCGGAGAGCCGGCATGGGTCGCGAGGGCCCGCCCCGCGACGCTGTCACAGGAGTAGAGCTTCACCTGCCCGCTGTCGACCAGCTCCCAGCAGGCGCCGACCAGGTTGTTGCGCTCGATCTCCTCGGCGTCACCGCCGGCTGTCGGGAAGACCAGCACGGGCGTGCCGTAATGACCCCACCGTGCCAGGCTGATCGGCTGCTGCATCCGATCCGACTGCCACCGCTCCGTCGCCTTCACGTCATCGCACCTCCGTTGTCGGCACTCCCGACCTTCGATGTGAACATGGCCCTATGTCGATGCCTTCTCATAGATTCGTACCCGTGAGAAACCATCTGATCGGACTCCTTCTCGGCGCGGAAGAGGACTGGCCTCAGGCGTTCGAGGAGATGCTGGCCATGGTCGGACCGATCGAGCATGGAGGTGAGACCCACAAACTCTCAAGCGAGCGACTGACCATCGAACCGTTCCGGCTCGACGATCCGGTCCGTACGCCGCTGGTGATCGACCGGCTCGCGCACTGGTACTACCACCCTCGCGAATGGCTGAAGAAGGCCGCGATCGTCAACGGCACGTATCTCCTCAACAGCCCGTTCACCTTCCAGTCGATGGAGAAGCACAGCGCCTACTGCGCGATGGTCAGACTCGGCCTGCACGTGCCGCCCACGACGTTGGTGCCGTACAAGAACCCGGTCGACAACGTGCGATGGGTCTACACCGCCGAGCGCTACAACCGCTCCTTCGACCTGGACAAGCTGGCCGAGCAGCTCGGTTACCCGCTGTACATGAAGCCGTTCGACGGCGGCGGCTGGCGCGGCGTCTCGCGGATCAACGGCCCCGACGACCTGCATCGGGCCTACGACGAGTCCGGCGAGATGCTCATGCATCTGCAGGCGACCGTCGACTACGAGCACTTCGCCCGGGCGCTGTCCATCGGCCCCGAGACCATGGTCATGGACTTCCGTCCCGACCAGCCGATGCACAACCGCTATGCGGTCTCCCACGACTTCCTGTCCGACTCCGCGGGCTCCCAGGCGGTCGCGATCAGCCGGATCGTGAACGCGTTCTTCTCCTGGGAGTTCAACTCGGCGGAGATGCTGGTCCGGGGCGACGAGGTCTACCCGATCGACTACGCCAACGCCTGCCCGGACGTCGCGGTGACCTCGCTGCACTACTACTTCCCGTGGGCCATCACGGCGCTGGTGCGCTGGTCGACGTACTGCGTGGTCACCGGCCGCAAGTCCAACGTCGACCTGCAGACCAGCCGCTACTTCGCGATCGCCGACGACCCCGACATGACCTACGACGAGAAGGTGACCGCCTACCTCGCACTGGCTGACCAGCACTTCGACAGCGACCGCTACTGGGAGTGGTGCGCCGAGCACCTCGGCCACCTCGAGGAGCGGGTGTACGACTGGGTCGGGTCCGACGGATTCGAGCGGATCCTGCGCGAGGCCGTCCTCTCGACGTATCCCGAACACGAGCACGAGCAGTTCCTGGCCCACTTCCGCGGGCTCATCCAACTCTGGCTGGACGACAACGCTCGCTGAGACCGTAAACTGTCGGCACCGGAAGGGGTGGTTCCGATGCTCGAGCGAAGTCGTGGGATGAGTCAACGAATCGTGTTCGGTATCGGGTTCCTGGCGGCCGTGGTCGGCGTACTGATCGCCCTCGTTGCGTTCAAGATCGGAATCATCTTCGTCGCGCTCGGGGTCTTGACCATGCTCGGCGTCGTCCTGCCGAAGCGGAAGGACGGACCGCGCATCTGGCAGAGCGAGCAGGGCAAGGCAATCTGAGCGGGTCAGCCGATCCGCTCGGCCAGCGAGACGACGATCCCCTCCGGCCCGCGCACGTAGGCCATGCGCCAGAAGTTCTCGTACTCGCCGATGCCGCCGACCAGTCCGTAGCCGTCTGCGGCCAGGCTGTCGACGATCGCCGGCAGGTCGACGACCTCGAAGCACACATTGCGCAGGCCCAGTTCGTTCGCCATCGCGTCCGGCGATCCGGGCGTGTGGTCGGGCCGGATGAACCTCGCGAGCTCGATCTTGGCTCCACCGTCGGGGGCGTAGAGCATGACGACCTCCGTGCGCGAGTTCGGGATGCCGCAGACCGTGTCGATGAACTCGCCCTCGACGAACGTGCGGCCCTCGACCTCGAGACCCAACCCGACGAAGAACGCCGTCACCTTGTCGAGGTCGGCGACGGTGATGCCGACGTGGTCGAACTGCTTGAGCTGTGACATGGCTGTCATCCTCCACTGCTTGTCTGGTCGCTTTCATGTCATGGACGAAGCCGCCGCCGCATTCTTGACATGACCCGCAGACGTCGTCGGAGCCGCAGGCCGATCTCGCGCGTCACAATAGGGCCGGCGGCGGGCCGGACAGGGCGAGGGGAAATGCCGATGGTGGTGGCGAAGCTGGGTGCGGTGTGGCTGTCGGTGTTCGTCGCGATGGCAGGGTGCGGAGAGGAAGAGCTGGGTACGCGTGAGCGGCCCGGACTGGTGATGATCGACGGCGAGCCCATGGTGACCTGCGGAGGCATCCGTCCTGGGTTCGCGGTGTCTGCGATGGACGACGGCGTGTCGGGCCTGGCCGACGAAGCCGAGGTGGCCGCCGCGCTTGACGAGCTCCGCGCGGAAGCCGGCATCGACGCGCCCAGGGAGCTCCAGAAGGCCCCGGCAGCACAGGCCCAGTGGAAGGTACTCGGCGGCGACCCGGCCGACGATCCCGAACGCCTGGTGGTGGGAGTAGGGCAGTGGACCGCGGCGACCGGCACGACCGACGGACAATACGTCGTGCTGGAGCGCACCGAAGACGGCTGGCGGGCGTCCGGATGGGGCGACTGCCAGCTCGCGCCAGTGCTCGTCGAGGGCGCGTCCTGGGCCGAGATCGCGGCCGCCCCGGGAGGAGCAGCACCCGGCTCGTCCAGCATCGAGGTCCTGGTCACCGAGACGGAGTGCGCCTCGGCACGGGACCCCGGCCCGTACCTGCACGAGCCGATCGTCGTCGAGCGCGACGACGTTGTCACGATCTACTGGACCAGTGACACCCCCACTCGAGCTCAAGACTGCCCCGGCAATCCGAGCGCGCAGCGGACGGTCCACCTCGACCGGCCGCTCGGTGGCCGCACGGTCCTCGACGGCTCGAGATGGCCGCCCCGGCCGATCCGTGGCCTCTAGTCGGACTTGGGCCGTGGTTTGAAGCGACGGACCTCGTGTGGCCAACCACAGGCCTCGGCGATCTTGCCCGCCCACATCTTGGCGGTCTCGTCGTCGGGAACGTCCACGACGGCGAACCCGCCCAGGAACTCCTTGGTCTCGACGTACGGCCCGTCGCTGATCAGCGTGGTCCCGCTGCTGGGATCGGCGTTGTAGACCGGACCGTCCTCCTCTTCCAGCCCGCCGGCGAACACGTAGACGCCGGCCGCCTTCATCTCGTTGACGGCCGCCATGGCCAGCGGTCCACGCCCCCGGAACCAGTCCTCCGAGTGGTGCCCCACCCACTGCTGGTTGAAATACAGCAGATACTCCGCCACAACTGCTCCCTCGGCTCAGGCGGACCCAGCGGTCCGCGTCCACCTACCCAACGAACGGCCCCATCTTGCCGCGACGACGCAGCACACCCACATCTGCTGACTCGTCGGCCGATCCGATCCGGGACCTCTGGCACTGTGCGGCGTCACATGGTGGACGTAGAACGCTGTGAGGGTCCGGGCAGAGACGTCGCTGAGTTGACCTCGGCCGGCCGGGATCCCGTCTCAGGAGATGCCTGGAGGCGCATCCCGTACGAAGGAGCACATCATGAGTCTGCGGGACAGGCGTAGGGAACGGCGCGAGGACAGACGCGGCGAGGGCGCCACGGCATATCGGATGCGGCAGAAGCTGGCGTCGATCGGCGACGACTACTGGATCGAGGACGATCGCGGCGAGCGCGTGTTCAAGGTGAACGGCAAGGCGCTGCGGATCCGCAAGACGCTGGTGTTCGAGGACACCTCCGGCAACGAGTTGTTGAAGATCCAGGAGCGGAAGCTACGGGTCCGCGACACGATGGAGATCGAAGATGCAGATGGGAAGACCGTCGCGACTGTCAAGAAGGCGCTGATCTCCCCGCTTCGCGAGCGGTTCGACGTCGCGGTGGAGGGCGGTCCCGATCTCAAGGTCCAGGGCAACGTCGTTGACCATGAGTACGAGATCACTCAGGACGGCGCAGGCGTCGCAGAAGTCTCGAAGAAGTGGTTTCGCGTCGCGGACTCCTACGGCGTCGAAGTTGCCGACGGGCATGACCCGGTGCTGATCCTGGCAGTCACCGCTGTCATCGACTCGCTCACCCACGAGGCGCGCTGACCGGATCGTAGGCAGATCCGGATCAGCACTGAGGCGAAGGACGCGATGAGCGAGACGTCATCTGAGTCGGACGCTGGCACCTCCGACGCTCAAGCGACAGCGGTCGACCCTGCGGAGCTCATGAGGTCCAAGCAGTATCGGGGTCTCCTCGTCGTCTCCGGACTGCTCGGGGTGGTGGTGTCGCTTGCATCGTGGCTGTTCCTCGAGGTCACGCATTGGCTCCAGCAGTCGGTGTACGTCGACCTGCCGGACTCGCTCGGCTACGACACTCCGCCGTGGTGGTGGCCGCTGCCTCCGCTCGCGGTTGCGGGCCTGGCTGTCGCGATCGCCGTGGCACGGCTACCCGGACGAGGCGGACACGAGCCGTCCGAGGGCCTCAAGCCCGGCGGTACGACGTCGCCCATCCAGGTGCCCGGAGTCGTCCTGGCTGCGCTCGCCTCGATCGGGCTCGGCCTGGTGCTGGGACCTGAGGCGCCACTCATCGCCCTGGGCTCCGGACTCACGGTGTACCTCGTCGGTCTGTCTCGTCGCGACGTGCCCGATCAGGCGCGCCTGGTCCTCGCTGCTGCGGCGAGCTTCGCGGCGCTCGCGACGATCTTCGGCTCACCGGTGATCGGCGCGGTGATCATCATCGAGGCGGCTGGCCTGGGCGGTCCGATGCTGCCGGTCATCCTCTTGCCAGGTCTGCTGGCATCGGGTATTGGGTCACTCGTCTTCGTCGGTATCGGATCATTGACCGGACTCAGCACCGACGCGTACGCGTTGCCGCCGCTGTCATTGGCGCCGTACCCCGAACCCACTGTCGCCGCCTTCCTCTGGACCATCCTGCTGGCCCTCGTGGCCGCGGTCGTCGTGTTCGTCGTGGTTGAGCTGGCCAAGACGACCCAGCAGCTGGTCGCACCGAGACCGTTCCTCATGTACCCGGCGGCCGCGCTGGCGGTCGGCCTGGTCGCGATCGCGTTCGCCGAGATCAGCGACCAGACCGCCAACGTGGTGCTGTTCTCCGGGCAGGAGGCGATGAGCGACGTCGTGAAGGACGCCAGCACGATCTCACTCGGCACGCTCGCGTTCCTGATCGCGTGCAAGGCGGTGGCGTGGGCGATCTCGATGGGCGCAGCACGCGGCGGCCCGACCTTCCCGGCGATCTTCCTCGGCCTGACCGGTGGCCTGCTGGCCGCACACCTGCCCGGCTTCGACCAGACCCCGGCCATCGGAGTGCTCATCGGCGCCGCCGTGGTGGCGGTGCTCAGGCTTCCGCTGTCGGCCATCGTCATCGCCCTGCTAATCACGCAGGCCGGTCTCGGCGTCGCCCCACTCGTCATCGTCGCGGTCGTCGTCGCCTACATCGCGGTCCTGCTGCTCGACGCCCGTCGCAACGCCGTAGCTCCGGTGGCCCAGCCGGCCGGCTGAGCGGTGGCACGCCGCACGACATCGGAACGAAGGCGAGTCCTTGGGAGGTAACGCCTGTGAACACCGAAGCAGCTCCCCCGTTGACGACGACAGCACAGCGTCGGCGGCACATCGTCCTTGGCGTGCTACGCGGCCTCGCGATAGCGACCGCGTTCACCCTGTTGTACTACCTCCTGCCGCTCGACCGGCTGGAGAACACTCCACTATGGATCGTCATCGGCATCGGCGTCGTGGCGCTTGCCGGCGTCACGGTCCATGAAGTGCGAGCCGTTCTGCGAGCCTCGGTACCCGCGGTACGCGCGGTCCAGGCGCTGGCGATCATCGCGCCGCTCTACCTTCTGCTGTTCTCGGCGGCCTACTTCGCGATGTCGGAGACCAGCCCCGACTCATTCAACAGCTCGCACCTGACCCGCACCGACTCGCTGTACTTCACCGTGACCACCTTCTCCTCGGTCGGTTTCGGCGACATCGTGGCCACCAGCCAGATCGGCCGGGTTCTCGTGACCGTCCAGATGCTCCTCAACCTCGTCGTGCTCGGAGCGGTGGTCCGAATCCTCGTCAGCGCCGTACAGCTCGCCAGACGCAGCGCTGGCGACCGTCAGGCCGGCGCGGCACCGCCCTCGACGTAGCCGGCCGGGGTCTTGGGGCTGGGGCCGTATTGGTTCATGCCGTCGTCGCTGTCCCTGACCATCCAGATGATCCAGAGGATGAGGCCGACGAGCGGGATGAGGAAGAGCAACTGGAACCAGCCCGACTTGCCCGTGTCGTGGAGTCGTCGCGTGTTGACGGCAATGGACGGCACCAGGATCGCCAGGTTGAACAAACCGCTGAGGAGCCCGATGCCGTACGTGGTGTCGTAGGTTCCTGCGAGCGTGTCGATGATGCCCAGGACGAGGCTGACGACGAACGTGAAGAGGATGAACCACCAGTACTCCTTGCGACGCGATCGCCCGGAGAACACGGCGTACTTCTGCAGTGGCATCAATGCCCAGGTCATCACTCGTCTCTCCTGCCGTCGTTGGGCATCGTCAGAGTCCGAGGGCTCCCCGATGTTCCGCGAAGCCTCCCGCTCTACGGCGCATGAGTCAAGCGGCTACGACGAGACGGTGCGGCGCATGACGCAGTTCCTCTGGCCCTTGGGTCGTACGTAGGTGAAGCCGGCCCGCTCGAACAGTGCTCGCGTGCCGTTGTAGAGGACCGAGACCCTCTTGCCGTCGGTGTCGTGCGGGTAGGCCTCGACGATTCCGCCGCCGGACTTCGCGATCAGGTCGACCGCGCCAAGCAGAGCTACCGATAGGACTCCCTGGCGCCGGTGCTTCTTGTCCACGAACATGCACGTGATCCGATAGTCGGGCAGCAGGTCGAGGGTGGCTTCGTACTGCTTGCGGTGGTAGATGTTCGGCAGCTCCTCCGGCGAGCCGTACTGGCACCAAGCGATCGCCTCGTCGCCGTCGAACACCAGGGCAGCGTGGGCCCGATCCTCGTCGACCAGCTGCTGCTTGAGTGTGCAGTTGGCCTCGGCGCTGTAGGTCTTCTCAGCGGCGAAGGTGTGGAAGTAGGTGCACCAACAGCCGCCGAACACGCCGTTGTGCCGCTCCATCATCCGGGCGAACGCGTCCCAGGTGTCCGGGCTCAGCGGCCGGACCTCGTAGTCCTTCGTGTCACTCACGCCGACAGCGTAAGCACGAATGCGGACGTTCTAGATCCGCATATCTCGTCGACCTGTTCGGATCCGCCAGGTACGGCTGCGGCTACTTCGACGGCTCCGGGAGGTCGCACTTGTCGACCTTGGGATTGACGCCGAAGTAGTTGAGTGGACCGGCGATGACCGTCACCGCGATCGTGGTGACCCGCGCACAGTCCGCGCTCGTCTTGCCGGTGAAGTAGCCCCGTTGCACCGTGGCGACCAGGCCGATGAGCAGCCAGATGACCACGATCACAGCGCCGATACTTACATTGCTCTTTGTCCGCAGCACGATGACCTCCGGGCCCACGAGTACCCGCAAGCGCGAGAAACAAACCGACGGTGTCACCCGAGGTGTCAGCGACTAGCCGCCGCCGAGGTCGGTCGCGACGCCACCCAGAGCTCCTCGGCCGGCCACCTGGCCGCCCAGGCGCCGGACACGATCTCGTAGAACGGATGGTCGCTCTGATCGGGCGGCGCATAGAGCTCGTGTAGCGCCTCGACCACGAGCCCGGATCCGCGCAGCAGCCGCACCCAGTCGCCGTGCGACGGATGGAACTCGATCCCGCCACCGGGCCAGTGCACCCGGTAGGCGTCCCGCTGTCCGCGCACCAGCCGCTCCTCTGCGACGCCCTCCTCGGCGGGTACGCACAGGGCCGACAGCAGGCTGTTGGTCAGGAAGACCAGTCGCCCGCCGGGCCGCAGCAGCCGAGCCGCTTCGGGCAGCCAGCGCTCGGGATCGCACCACGCGGCGGCGCCGTGCTCGCTGACGACCAGATCGAACCGGCCACTGGCCAACGGCACCCGCTCGGCGTCGGCTTGCACGAGCGGAAAGGCCGGACCGAACTGCTTTTGCAAGCGACCGGCAGTGGCAAGCTGCTCGCCGGAGAAGTCCACTGCGACGGTCGCAGTGCCGGCCCGGGCCAGCCAGGCCGAGAAGTACGCCGTGCCGCAGGCCAGCTCTGCCACGTCGAGCCCGCGTACGTCGCCGAGCACGCCGAGGTCTCGCTCTGGAGTCGCGAACAGACCCCACACCACCTCGGGCCGCGTCCACATGTCCTCGGCCGCGGCATCGGTGAAGCGCTCGTTCATGACCGCCCATAAAGCACGGTTCAGCGCGATCTCCGAGGCTCTGACGTCGGCCACCCGATCATGCTAGGCGGCCGACCCCGGTGGGAGGACGCGTCGCGTCGCGCGAACGAGCCGGGTCGGCGGCGGATCCCAGGGCTCTGCGTCGGCGATGTCCCAGGCATAGGCGGGCACGCCGTCTCGGATCAGGTCGCCGAGCTCGGGGATCGACAGCTCGGCCGCCGACCAGGCGTAGAGCGAGTCGAGTCGTGGCACGATCATGCCGAGATCGAGCAGCCGGCCGACGCCGTGTTCGTCGGCGATGTAGTACCAGAGATCCCGCCGCAACGGATAGCTGCCCGGCAGCACCCGGGACAGCGACATGAAGATGCTGGTCATCACCACCCGCGGGTCACCCAGCCTCGGCCCGATCGGCGACAGCCAGCCGAGGGCCAGGCGCGGCGCGGCCACCAGCGCGTGCGCGTAGAGCACCCGGATCAGCACCAGGTTGATGAAGAACCGTTCGACGCGGGATTCGGCCTCGGCCAGCTCACGGTTGTCGAGGTAGGCCATGACGATGGTCGCGTTGTGCGCGCGATACCACCGCAGCGCCGAGGGACGGCGGGCGAATGCCACCGACCACGCCGCACTCAACGACGACGTCGGGCCGCCTCGGCCGAGCAGATGGGCGCGGGCTTCGGCGGTGTCGCGAAGCAGTCGCTCGTTGACGGCTCGCCACCAGGGACTGCCTGGATGCTCCCGGTCGACCGGCTCGAGGAGTCCGCGACGCAGCTGCCAGCCCATGAACGACAGGGCCGCTCGACGGTACGGCAGATGCAACTCGGGCCGGCCCGGGAGCGGCTCGTACAACGTGCGCAGCAACGCCAGTCGCGCAGCCGAGTCGTCACGTACGAGCGCGACCTGCTCGGCGGCGTACTCGGCTGCAGTGGACACCGGCCAAGCGTCGAGTAATCGCAGGAGTCATGGCAACCATCGCGACACATCGTCCGATTAGTCGCCACATCGTCTCCATCGTCCTAGTGTCAGGAGTTACTGGCCGGCGTGGGCCGGTCGCAGAGGGAGTAGGAGCCATGCGTAAAGCAGCTTCGTACACATCCATCATCGTTGGAATCGGGATGGCGATCGCGGGAATTCTCACCTGGATCGTCGTCAGCACCACCCTGGGGGACCAGAAGATCACGGTCTCCGATGACGCCAGTTGCGCCGCCGGCGACACCGTCAACGGCCCGATTGCCGCCTACTGCCAGGCCGACGTCATCGACAAGCACACCAAAGAGATCACCGGCGGATTGACGTACGCCCAGCTTCCCCAGAACGATCCGAACCGGGACGTCGCGATGCAGTCGGCGTTCCTGCAGGCATCGCTGTTCACCTCCGTCGTGGCCTTCGGAGTGGCCGCCATGGCCTTCGTCGTCGGCATCGTCCTGGCGATGGTGGGGCTGGCGATCCGGAAGCCGCCGGCCGCAGCGACCGCGTCGGCCCAACCCACGCCGCAGGCCGAACCCACTCCGCCCGCCGAACCGACACCACCGCCCTCCCAACCGACACCACCGCCCTCCCAACCGACCCCGCCCCCGAACGAGTAGCCGGTCGCTCGCCCTCAGTCGGTCACGGTGTCACCGTGCCGATGGGCGACCTTCCACTGACCGTCCTCGCGGCGATACACCTGGGTCGCGCGCAGCGTGTACGTGCGTGGCTCGCCGTCGACCGAGGTCGACGTGTGCTCGAAGCCGGCCGTGTACGCCAGATCTCCGACCACGTCGTACGACGTGCAGTCGGAGAAGCTGTCGCCGAGGGCGGTGAAGAGCTCGTCCAGCTCCGGCCGCCCGAAGGCGTTGCGCCATGCCCAGGACACTCACCGGCTCGCGGCGTCACGCGTCGACGGTCAGTCGGACCGTTACGACGTCGCCGAGCTCGATACCCTCGGCCCGCCGGACGGCGTCCTTCAGCGGCAGGATGTACTGCCCGTCCTTCGGCGTCAGCGACGTCGTCCACCTGGTGTCGCCGATCTGGGCGCTGACCGGGATCATCCCCCACCCGTAGGACACCAGCGGGACGGTCGCCTCCAACGGACCGCAGTCCTCGTCTGGGACGGTGAGCCAGTGGAACGGGGCGGGGCCCTTCCAGAACCAGATCTCCGCGCTGAACTCGATGTTCACGCGCCAAGGATAGGAACGATCACCGACGCTCGATGAGTTTCGCCGTCGGCGCCGGTCCATATCGTCGTAAGCACCCGACCCGAAGCGAGCCGCCGATGTCAGACGACGTACGACAGATCCGAGCGCTGATCGAGGCCTGGGCCGCCGCGGCACATCGCGGCGATCTCGACACGGTCCTCGCCGACCACACCGACGACATCGTGATGTACGACGTGCCACCGCCCTACGACGGAGTCCGCGGCATCGACGCCTATCGAGAGACCTGGCCGCCGTTCTTCGAGTGGCAGCAGGGCGCGACCTTCGACATCGTCGAGCTGGACGTCGTAGCCGGTGCCGACGTCGCGTTCGCCTATGCCCTGCTGCGCTGCGGGACGCCGGAGGAGCACGCCGCGAACCCCGACAACCGGCTCCGGCTCACCATCGGACTCCGCAAGGAGCGGGGCCGCTGGGTCGTCGCGCACGAGCACCACTCCTTCCCCCATGCCTGACCAGGACCTTCGCCAAAACCCACTGCATCGCAAACGCCCCATTGGGTACACAGACCTCAGGCTGAGACATCGGAGCGCTCCGAAGCCTTGGCCAGGTCCCGGCTGTTCAGTCAGCAGCGGCCGGGGCCGGATCGGTCACGGTGGCCTCGCCGCGGCTCAGTCCGGTGCCGGCATGAGATAGCACTGGACCCGAACCCGACGGGCGTCGCCGGGCCGGTCCGCCTCAGCGCGAAGGGCGTACGGCGCCGTCAGCTCCTCGATCTGGTCGTTGAGCTCCTGCAGCTCGTCCGGCGTCATCCACAGCCCGGCGTTGATCAGGCCGGACACCCTGCGCCACTCGGGGGACAGCCGAGGCTCGTCGTCGGCCCACCACGGCACCACCATGGCGGCGCCCTCGAGAAACATCTGCGTCGTCAGCTGCCGGGCCGCCGCCTGACCCTCGGCGCTGTCCGGCATCTCGATGAGCAGGCCGGTCGCCGCGGCCTCCCAGGTCGAGTCGGTGTCGCCGGTCCCAGCCGCCACCGGGCGGACGAGCCCATGCTCGGCCAGCACCGCCAGATCCCGGTCGACCGCCGACGTCTCCACCTCGAGCCGACTCGCGAGCTCGGCGACCGTCGCGGCGCCGTCCCGCTGGAGGAGTCGGAAGAGCCGGTACCGATCCGGCTGGGCGACGGCACGAAGCACCTCGGGCTCGGTCAGCACCAGATCGCCGTGCGGATTCTTGGGCGCCATGACTCCGGACCGTACCCCGGATCGGGCAATCCGGCAGACTGCTCCCATGAACGACCGAGCGCCGACCCTGGTCAGCCTCGGCTCGCGACGGGTGCCGCCCCCGGCCGTCGCCGCAGCGGCCGGGCTCCTCGTCGGGTCCACGTCAGCCGCGCTGGTTTGGATCGGCATGGCGGGCTGCGACGCGTGGCGAGGCAGCCCCTCGTGCGGCGGTGGGCTCGGCGTCGGGATGCTCGCGGCGGTCGTGCTGATCTCGTGGATCGTGGGCCGACTGCTGCTCGGGTTCGCCGACGTGACGGACGCCGCGATGGCGAGCTTCCTCGGCGTCGGACTCGCGATGATCGTCGTGCTGCTGTTCCTGGTCGGCGAGACCTTCTCGGTCTGGATGTGGGTGGTGCTGCCGCTGCTCACCGCGGCGACATTCGCCACTTCGGTCTGGCTGGTCCACGCCGCCGGCAGCACGACCGGCGACCGGGCCGAGGAACGCTGACCGACGACACTGATGCCAAGGGAGAGCCAGCCGATGCCGGGAGCCGACACGAGCACACACGACGTCTTGTGGTCGCCGCCGAGCGACGTCCGCGACACGACCCGGATCGGTGACTACCTGGACTGGCTACGTCGGCGAACCGGTCAGGAGTTCGACGACTACGCGGCGCTGTGGGAGTGGTCGGTCGGTGACCCGAACGCGTTCTGGCTGTCGGTCTGGGACTACTTCGACCCTCCCGCTGACACGCGTCCGACGGTCGGGCTGGCCGACGACAGCATGCCCGGCGCCGTGTGATTCCCCGACGTCAAGCTCAACTACGCCGAGGCGATGCTGCGCATGCCGGGTCGCTCCGACGACGACGTGATGATCTTCGGCCGGTCCCAGACCCGAGACCCGGTCGACCTCACAGCCGCACAGGTGCGCGACCAGGTCGGGCGGGTCCGCGCCGGGCTCGTACGGCTCGGTGTCGGCCCCGGCGACCGGGTCGCGGCGTACTCCCCCAACATCCCCGAGACCCTCCTGCTCATGCTCGCGACCGCGAGTCTGGGCGCCACCTTCTCATCATGCGCGCCGGAGTTCGGCACCCGAAGCGTCACCGACCGCTGGCGCCAAATCGAGCCGTCGGTACTCGTGGCGGTCGACGGCTACCGCTACGGCGAGAAGCCGATCGACCGGCGCCAGGAGGTCGACGAGATCCGGGCGGCGCTGCCGTCGCTGCGGCACACCGTGCACCTGCCCTATCTGGACGGAGAGTCGGCGCCGCCCGACGGCGCGATCACCTGGGCCGACCTGGTCGCGGAGCCGGGCGAGCTGGCCTTCGAGCAAGTCGACTTCGCCCATCCGCTCTACGTGCTCTACTCCTCCGGCACGACCGGGCTCCCGAAGCCGATCGTGCACGGCCACGGCGGCATCCTGCTCGAGCATCTCAAGTCCCTCGCGCTCGGCATGGATCTCGGCCCCGGCGACCGGTTCTTCTGGTTCAGTACGACCGGCTGGATGATGTGGAACTATCTCGTGTCCGGGCCGGCGGTCGGCGCCTCGATCGTGCTGGTCGACGGCAACCCGGCGTACCCGGACCTGG
>DATFRX010000317.1:0-11815 GCA_035262905.1 Nocardioidaceae bacterium | reverse complement strand
CAGCGGCGCCATGTCCTGTCGATCGAGGGCGCTAAGCAGCCTGAGACGCGCCGGCGCCGGATCGAGAAGACGGTTGCCGAGCTCGCCGGCTAGTCGCTCGGGGGCTGGACGCCGAGCTGCCGCCACATTCCGCTCTCGTCGTAAACCTCCCACGCCTGGGCCACCCTGCCGCCCTCGATCCGGAAGATGACCATCTCGTCGGCTCGGGCGAATCGATTGGTCGGCGGGATGCCGTAGATGGCGCTGGTGAACGTGCCGGAGTAAGGCAGATGGGCGGCCACCAAATCGCCCTCGGCGACCAGGGTCCGGAGGTCGAAGCGCCAGTCGGGGAAGGCGGCCGTCCAGGCTTCGGCGATAGCGCGAGTGCCTGCGGGATCGCACGGCACCGTCGTGCCTCCGACGTCGAGTACGGCGTCCGCGCCCATGATCTGGTCGAAACACTCGAACTCGCGGTCGTTCCAGGCCGTGACGAAAGCCCGGATCAGCTCCTTGTTCGCCTTGATGTCCGGGGCCATGCTGCTCATCCCCTCGCGTCGACAACCGATCACGAGGACAGATGCACAAGCGTCGCCGGAAGTTCGTGAACCTTTGGAGCACTGGGCGCATCCTTGTTACGTGGACGATGCGGTCGGCGACGCCACTCTGGTGGCACTCGCCCGGGCCGGTGAGATCGAGGCGTTCGCCGGACTCCTCGAGCGACACCGGACGTCCCTCTACGCCACCGCAGTCCCGCTGCTGCGCAATCGCGAAGACGCCATGGACGCGGTCCAAGAGACGTACCTGATGGCGCTCGGCCGACTCGCCACGCTTCGAGATCCGGCTGCGGCTGCCGGCTGGCTGCACGCGATCCTGCGCAACGTGTGCCTCATGCAGCTCAGACGCAGCCGGCGGGAGACGGCGTGGGAGGCGGTCGAGTTGCCGACCGACGAACCCGGGCCAGCGGACATGGTCGACCGACAGGCGTTGCGGGACTGGGTCTGGTCAGCGCTCGACTCGCTGACTCCCGACGATCGGATCACGGTGATGCTGCGCTACTTCAGCCGCTGCACCAGCTACCAAGACATCGCCGCCGTCACGGCAGTCCCGATCGGCACGGTTCGCAGCCGGCTGCATCGCGCCCGGTCCCAGCTCGCCAGTGCATTGCGGCTGACGGTCGACGGGACAAACCTGAGCCAGGCCAGCACGGAGGCCGCCCGGCGTACGCAGTGGGAGCACTTCTACGCCGAGGTGCACCAGACGCCGATCGCACGGACCTACCGCGACGTCTACGCCAGCCGGGTGCACGTCCGCGACACCGGCAACTCGTGGCTCGGCGTGACCGCCTGGTCCGAACACGAGCGCGAGGCGATCGAGCTCGGAGTACGGGCTCGGATCGCCGGACTGGCAGCGAGTCGGGACACCACGATTCTCGAGATCGACTTCCTCAATCCGGCGTGGGCCGACGATCACTGTCCGCCGCGGAGCACGTTCGTCCACCGACTCGAGGCCGGTCGTTCACACCGGCTCGACATCCACTACGTCTGACCAGTGCCGTCGCTGGCTGCGCGGGTGGCGGCGACGAAGGCCGCGATCAGCTCGTCACGCCGGGCCGCCAGGTCGTCGACGGACTGGGTGGCGGTGACCGGAGCCAGACCCTCGACGAGTCGGTCGACGGTCTCCTGGTCGAGGTGCAGTCGCCCGAGATCGTCCCACCAGCGGTTGAAGCTGTCGGCGTAGCGGTCGCAGAACGCCGCCAGCCCACCCGGTCCCGCACCGAGATGGAAAAGCGTGGTCGGACCCATCGCCGCCCAGCGGAGTCCCGGCCCGGACGCGACAGCGGTGTCGACGTCGTCGACGGTCGCCACCCCTTCGTTCACGAGATGAATCGCTTCTCGCCACAACGCTGCCTGCAGCCGGTTGGCCACATGGCCCGGGACCTCACGCTTCACCTCGATCGTCGCCTTGCCGACCGACTCGTAGAACGCGCGCGTCCAGTCGACGACGCCGGCGTCGGTGCGCTCGTTGCCCATCACTTCGACCAGCGGGATGAGATGCGGCGGATTGAACGGATGCCCCAGGACGAAGCGATCCGGCTGCTGCCACCCGGCCTGCAGCTCCGTCAGGGTGAGCCCGGAGGCGGACGACGCCACCACTGCAGTGTCACCGAGCACGGGCTCGATCGCGGAGTACAGCTCGTGCTTGAGATCGACCCGCTCCGGGATGCTCTCCTGGATGAACTGGGCGCCGTCGACGGCGGCTGCAGCGTCCTGGCAGAAGATGAGCCGGTCTGGGTCGCCCTGGTCGGTCAGTCCGAGCTTGGTCAGAACGGGCCAGGCAGCGTCGACCGCAGTTCTGACCCGCTGCTCGACGGCGGGATCCGGGTCGAAGACCGCGACCGACTTGCCGGCGGCCAGGAACAGGGCGGTCCAGCTCTGCCCGATGACGCCGCCGCCGAGCGCGGCCACGTGCGCGACACCGTCGGGCAACGCCACCCGATCAGAACGCGACATGCTCCGCTCCCTTGAGGGCGAGCCGTTGCCGGGCCTCCGCCGGGGTGGCGATCCGGTGGCCGAGCGACTCCACGATGCCGCGGATCTTCTTGACCTGGCTGGCATTCGACGGAGTCAGCTCCCCCGGGCCGATGTAGAGACTGTCCTCCATCCCCACCCGCAGGTTGCCGCCCAGCATGGCGGCCTGGGTCGCGAACGACATCTGGTGCCGGCCGGCCGCCAGCACCGACCACTCGTAGCTGTCGCCGAAGAGCTTTTCGGCGATCGTGTGCATGTGCTGCAGGTTGTCCAGATCGGCCCCGACGCCACCGAGGATGCCGAAGACCATCTGCACGAAGTACGGCGGCTCCAGCCAGCCCTGGTCGATCAGCCACGCCAGGTTGTACAGATGGCCGAGGTCGTAGCACTCGAACTCGAATCGCGTTCCGTGCTCGCGACCCAGCTCCTTCACGATGTACTCGAGGTCGGCGAAGGTGTTCTTGAAGACGAAGTCCCGGGTCATCTCGAGAAACTCGGGCTCCCAGTCGTGCTTCCACTGGGAGTACTTCTCAAGCATCGGGAAGATCCCGAAGTTCAGCGACCCGACGTTGAGCGACGCCATCTCCGGCGAGGTCGTCACCGCGGCCCGCAACCGCTCCTCACGGGTCATGCCGAGTCCGCCGCCGGTCGACACGTTGATGACAGCGTCGCAGGCGCTCGCGATCTGCGGCATGAACTGCTGGAACAGCTCCGGCCGCGGATCGGGCTGGCCGGTCTCGGGATTGCGGGCATGCAGATGGATGATGGCGGCGCCGGCCTCGGCCGCCTCGATGGACGCTTGCGCGATGTCGTCGGGAGTGATCGGCAGATGAGGCGACATCGTCGGCGTGTGGATGCCACCGGTCGGGGCGCACGTGATGATGACGGTCTTCGACATGTCACGTCCTCACAGGGTCAGCGACGGGACTGCTGGTTCGGCCTCGAAGGGCTCCTCTCGGACGCCTACGAGTGCTCGGTAGGCGTCGAGAACGAGGCCGTGGAAGTGGTGCACACCATGCTCGGACAGTCCCGATCCGGCCTGGTCGTAGACGATGCGGCCCTGGTCGAAGGCCGGCGTGTTCATCCCGCGCTGGACGCTCTCGACCAGGCTGATGTCCTGCTGCTGGAGCACCTCGTCGACGTAGCGAACCGACTGCTGCTCGGCCTCGTTGAGCTCCTTGGACTCGAGGAAGAAGTCCCAGGTCTCGAGCGTCCGGTCGACACCCGCGGGGAGCACCTGGAAGATCATGAAGTTGCTGCGGCCGGGATAGCGCAACAGACAGGTGTTCGGCCATAGCCACCACACGGCGTGCTGCTTGACCGAGGCATCCGAGACATCGTACGCCGAGTTCTCGTGCTTGCCGGCCGCGGCGAAGTGACTCGACCAGATGCCGTGAGTCCTCACCTCATAGGTGTCCATGTCGACCAGGTCGACGAACTCCTTGTGGGCGATGTGGCAGTGGTAGCACTCCAGGAAGTTGTCGATGACGTTCTTCCAGTTGGTCTTCACGTCGTAGGTCAGCCGCTTCGCATGGGTCAGCTTCGCGACGTCCGGCGCCCAGCGGTCGATGTCGGCCGCCAGATCGGGTGCCTGGTCCCCCAGCGGTGCGGCGGCCGGATCGAGGTTGACGTAGACGAACCCACCGAACTCCTCCACCTGGATCTGATCGAGGCAGATCTCGGACTTGTCGAACGTCTCCATCCGGTCGGCCCGGCGAGCGCCCTGCAGTCGGCCGGTGAGGTCGTAGGTCCAGGCGTGGTAGGGACAGACGATGTTGCGCGTGGTCCCGTGGCCGGACAGCAGCTCGTGGGCCCGGTGCTTGCACACGTTGTAGAACGCCCGCAGCCCACCGGCCCGGTCGCGCACGACCACGATCGGCATCTCCGCGATCGTCGCGGAGACATAGTTGCCGGGCTCGGCGAGCTTCTCCACATGACAGATCCACTGCCAGGTGCGGGCGAAGATCGCTTGGAGATCGGCCTCGGACCACAGCGGATCGGTGTACGCCTCAGAGCGCAGCGACATCGAACGCGCCGGGTCGGGGTCGTACCCCATCGCGACCCGTCGAACATCCTCGGCCGTGACCCGTGCCATAGGCGGCACCGTATCGTGATTTGGACGATCGTTCAATACTCGCTTGGACATTCGTTCAAGCCGTACGCAGCGTCCTACTCCTCGAGCGCGATCTCCTCGCACCGCCGGACGCTCCTCCGGATCGACGCCCGGTCGAGACCGAGCAGGGCCGTGAGCCAGATGCCGTTCTGCACGACGTCGATGTCGGCGGCTCGCTTGTTGCACTCACGTCGCGAGAGCTCGGGTCGGGCGGCCCGGATCAGATCGGCGAGTCCGGCCCGATAACGCGCCTGGGCGGCCGTGTTGATCTGCGCGAAGTCCTCGTGAGCCTGGGCCAATGCCCACAGCTGGAGCCGAAGCGACAGATACTCCGTCGTCAGGAACTCGGGGTCGGCAATCCGACCGAGGGCGACCCGAAGTCCTTCCTCCGGGTCGAGCGACGGGTCGGCCTCGACCAACGCCACGTCCATCTCCTCGACCTGGCGAAGCGCGGCTCGAACCAGGCTGGTCTTGTCGTCGAAGTAGTAGTGGACCAGTCCCAACGCCACGTCGGCCTCGCGTGCCACCGCGCGCATGCTCACACCGGAGATGCCCTGCTCCGACAACAGCGCGAGCGCCGCGTCGAGAATCCGCGCCTTCCGATCCACCTTCTCGTCGGAACTCGTGGTGCCAGGGCTCACGCCCCACAGACTAGACCGGGCGGTCGTCAGGTCGGCGATGCCGAGAGCACGCTGCGCAGTGACTCCAGCCAGGCCGCGATGCTCCGCGAACTCTGGCGGGGATCGGACATGCCAGCCGGCGTCTCGCGAACGCAGGTCCGATCGCGCCTGGACGTACGGTTGGGCCCCGTTTGCCCGACCTCACCGATCGGAATCATCCGAAGCCGACGTATGACACTCGCAAAACTGCTGGTCAGCGGCACAGTGGGCGGGGACCATGGGTGAATGGCTCAGGCGCCGGTCGCCCAGGTCTTCGTCGGACGTGAGACGGAGCGGACAGCGCTGCGCGATCTCGCGGCTCGCGCCGACAGTGGCGCGGCAACGGTGGCGATGATCACCGGCGAGGCCGGCATCGGCAAGACGCTGCTGGTCGGGCAGTTCGGCGAGGACCTCACAGCCGAGGCGACGACGGTCTGGGGGAACTGTTCGTCCGCGGCGGCGCAGAACCTGCCGTTCGGCCCGTGGATCGAAGCCGTGACCGGCCTGACCAGACGACTCAGTCCCGCCTTCATCGAGGATGTGCTCGGGCCGTCGGCACCGGTGCTGGCCTCGCTGATTCCGGCGTTGGCACCTGCCGGCGACAGCGCGATTCAGGTGACGCAGGGTCAGCTGTTCGAGGCCGCGACCCGGCTGCTGCTGCGTACGGCCGAGCGCCGCCTGGTGGTCGTCGTGCTGGAGGACCTGCATTGGTCGGATGAGTCCACCCGGGGGCTGCTGGAGTACGTCGTCCGCTCGGCCCGGGACCAGCGGCTGCTGATCGTCGTCACAGCGCGCAGCGACGACCCGTCGTACGAGGTCATCCACCCGTACGTGAGCGAGCTCGCCACCCTGCCCAGCGTGATGCTCCTCGAGCTGACCCGGTTCGGCGCCGAGGATGTGGCCGACCAGCTGACCGGGCTCACCGCCGGGGACGTGACGACTGAGCGGCTGGCCGACGTGATGGCCTTCTCCGAGGGCGTGCCGTTCCTGGTCGAGCAGATGGTCGCCGCGAATCTGGACGCGAACCAGCTCCAGGGGGCGGTGGCGGATCGGCTGCTGGGACACCGGATCGCGGCGCTGCCCGACGGTGCCAGGAAGGTGGTCGAGGTCGCCGCGATCGGCCGCCCACCGGCCGACGTCCATGCTGCCGCCACGGTGTCCGGCCTGGATGACGACACCTTCGACAAGGCCGTACAGGATGCGGCATCGGCCGGGATCCTCACCGAGCAGCAGGACCACCTCGCGTTCCGGCATGCCCTGCTCCTCGAGGCTGCTCTGCAGCGGATGCCGCCTCGTCGGCGTCGGCGACTCCATGCCGGGTGGGCGCAGGCCATCGAGTCGGCACCGGTGGTCGATGACGCCGCGGCTCTCGCCCGG
The DNA here is from genome assembly GCA_035262905.1 of Nocardioidaceae bacterium. Taxonomy (GTDB): domain Bacteria; phylum Actinomycetota; class Actinomycetes; order Propionibacteriales; family Nocardioidaceae; genus DATFRX01. The sequence continues at coordinate 5,159 of DATFRX010000317.1, read as the reverse complement.
CATTGGAGCGGCGCGGGCGAACCGGCCAACGCCCTGATGCCGACCCTCCAGGCCGCCGCCGAGGCGAAGCGGCTGTCTGCCGTCGACGAGCAGCTCCGGCTGCTGACCGAGGCGGCCCGGCTGTGGGACCTGACTCCCGATCCGGCCGACCGGACCAGTACGGATCAGTGGGCGATCCTGGCCGAAGCCGCCGAACTGGCCCTGCGGAAGGGGGACGTCGACCTGTCCGACAGCCTGGTCGCGAAGGCCCGCCTCGCACTGGACCCGGACGCGACCGTTCGCGCCGCCTGGCTGGAGGTACTGACCCTCTGGGCCCTGCTGGACCGGGAACAGGACGTCGTGATCGAGGAGCTACAGGCCGCCGTCAGCCGCATTCCGTCCGATCCGCCGACCCGGCACCGAGTGGTCGCCTGCAAGCTCCTCGCCGGGAACCTGCTCCAGGCCGGACGGATCGAAGAGGCGCTGCCACTGGTGTCCGAAGGCGTCGCGGCGGCAGAGGCTCGTGGCGACCTGGTCCTGCAGGCAGACATCCTGGGAAGCCAGGCCCTCATGGAGGGCATGCTTGATCGCGGCGACGACGCGCTGGCCAGCATCGCGCGGGCGCGGACCCTCGCGGAGCGCAGCGGCGACCTCCGGGCGATCGCCGACGTCCACCTGGGCCACGGCGTCGTGCTGTTCTACCTCGGTGAGATCGCCGAGAGTCTCGACGTCACCCTGACCGGTGTCGATCTGCTCGGCGGCCGGCATCCCGGTCCGCTCCCCTACCCCTGGTCGGTCCTCGCGCTCAACGCCACCGAGGGTCTCCTCGACCTCGGCCGCTGGGACGAGGCCGACGCGTGGCTGGATGCGGTAGCGGCGGCGCCCGGCGTGCCCAGCTCGGTGACCGGCTGGCGGGATCGGCTCGCGCTCCAACTCGAGGTGTGGCGCGGCCGGCTAGACCCGTCGGACCTTGCCCCACTGCCCGAGCTCAGCCAGGACACCCTCAGTCTGGACGACACCCAGATCCAGAGCCTGCTGCCCGACCATGCGAGCGCCGCCGAGATCTACTACGCGCTCGGCGACCTCGACTCGGTCCGTCAGATCGTGGCACCGATCCTGAAGCTGGCCCGGGTCACGGCGGCACCGGCGTTCCTCTGGCCGGTGCTGCATGTGGCCGCCCGCACCGAGGCCGACCTTTTCTGGGCCGGATCACCGGACCTCGACACCGTGCGTCTGATCGCGGGACTCGCCGACCAAACGCGCCCCAGCAGTCCACGCGACCGGGCGTACGCCGCCACCGTGCAGACCGATCTCGACATCTGCGGCGGAACGATGAACCTCGGCGACTGTCAGGACGCGGTCGCACTGTGGCGCGAGACCTCGATGCCCGCACCGCTCGGCTGGTCGCTGCGACGTCTCGGCCAGGTCAGCGCCTCGCAGGACGACCCCAAGCTCGCGCAATCCTCGTTCGAGCAGGCACTCGCGATCTTCCAGGAGCTGGGTGCCGAACGGCTCGGCCGAACCGTGATCCGCGACGCGGCCCAGACCGGCATCCGGCTGACCAGGCCGCGGAAGGACCCGGCGCCACAAGGGGGCAAGCTGACCCGTCGGGAGTACGAGGTCCTCGTTCTCCTCGACGAGGGCGCGAGCAACGACGAGATCGCCGCACGACTGTTCATTTCGCCCAAAACGGCAAGCGTCCACGTCACGCACATTCTGGCCAAGCTCAACGTGACCAGCCGAGGCAAGGCGGCGGCCGCCGCTCGCCGGGCCGGACTGCTCCAGGACTCGACGGGCGAACCGGAGACGCAGTCGCAGCCCGGATGACGTCGCAGCTCCAGCCGCAGTGCGGGCCTGTCTAAGACGACCTCAGCAGAGATAAGAGGTTCACCCGATCTCTTGGTGCCGTCTTAGCCGAAGTGTGGGGGTGTCGGCAGCCGCCGGCCAGACCACATGGAGGAACCATGCGACCCATCATCGCCGCCTACATCGTGCGGCAGCTGAGCTCCGACCAGAGCCCCGACGCCGAGCGGCGTCGTGCCGTCCGTCGCATCCGACGGTCCCGTCCGGCCGACACCACCACCGCGTCGCCGGTCCGCCGGCAGCGGACTCGGACCCGCCCGGTGACCACGCCCCAGCCGACGGGCGAGGCCTGAGGTCGAGGACTGCAGAACAGCCAGGCTCACAGGGCTGCGTCGAGCGAGGCGAGCAGACGCTCGATGTCGTCGTCGGTCGTGTGTAGGTGCGGCGTCACGCGTAGGACGTTGCCGCGCGGGCCGACGTAGACGCCCGCCTCGGACAAGGCCTGCGTGATTCGATCGCGGGCGTCGACCGGCACCTCGATGCCGAGCATGTGCGGACCGCGGTCGGACCGTACGTCGAGGCCGCGAGCCCGCACCTCACGCTCCAGACGATCGGTCACGTCGCGCAGGCTGGCCGCGATGTCGGCCACTCCCCACGCATGCAGTTGCTCGAGCGCCGCGACCGCCATCGGGGTGAGCTCGAAATGGGTCCGGCCGCCGGCATCGAACCGTCGAGCACCTGGCTGGTACTCGACGCGATAGTCGACCAGGGCCGCGAAGTCGTCGGAGCCCTCGCGCACGATCCAGTTGTCCTCCAGCCCGACCCCCTTGCGGTGCGGTTCGGCGACGTAGAGATAGCCGAGCGCGAACGGACCGAGCAGCCACTTGTAGCCCACCGTCACCACGAAGTCGGCACCCAGTGCGGTCACGTCGAGCGGCATCACTCCCGCCGACTGACTGGCGTCGACGACGAGCGCGGCATCGATCTCCCGCGTGCGGCGAGCGATCGCCTCCAGATCGACGAGGGACCCGTCGGTCCAGTGCACCTGCGGGACGGACACCACCGCGATCCGTTCGTCGCAAGCGGCCAGCACGGCCTCGGTCCAGCTCTGTCCCGGCTCGCGTCGCACCGTCACGATCGCCGCGCCGGTACGCCGCACGAACCGCCGCCAGGTATAGATGCCGGACGGGTACTCGTCGGCGAGCACCAGCACCCGGTCGCCGAGCCCGGCCGACAGATTCGCCGCCGCGACCCCGAGCCCGTAGCTGGTCGTGGGCACCAGGCCGATCCCGTCGGGGGTCGCACCGATCAGGTCGGCGAACAGACTCCGGCGGCGCTCGACCGTGTCGAACCAGTCCGGCGCCCGGATCCGCCACGGCTGGGCGCGCCATCGCAGCGCCTCCTCCCCGGCCGCGACCGCCGACCGCAGCGATGGCGCCAGGCTCGCGACATTGAAGTACGCGATCTCGGCGGGGATGTCGAAAAGCTCCCGCTGCGGTGGAATCGGTCGCACGCTGCGCTCCTGGTCGCTCGCGCGCACGAGGTCATGCGCTGGACCGAGCGTATGCAACCAAGGTGGTCAGTTGAGTGGACCGCGCACGAACACATCCGTCTGGCCGTTGGTGTCGCCGGGCACCAGGTTCGAGGCGAATGAGGCGAAGGCGACGAACTGCCCGTCGGCGGAGATCGACGGGGTGTCATTGTCACAGTTGGCGTTGGCCTGAGCGCCGTTCGAGCGCACGCTGACCAGGCTGGTCGTGCCGGTCTGGCGGTCCCGTACGAACACGTCGGTCTTGCGGTTCGTGTCGCCGGCGACCAGCTTCGCCGCACCGGAGCGGAAGGCCACGAAGCGGCCGTCGGCGGAGATCGTTGGGTCGAGGCTCGGCCAGTTGACCTGGGTCCCGTCGGATCGCCGGCTCACGAGGCTGGTCGTACCGGTCTGGAGGTCGTGCACGAACACGTCGGCCTTGCCGTACATGTCACCCGGCACCAGGTTGGCGGCAAGGGAGTTGAAGGCCACGAACCGGCCGTCGGCCGAGATCGACGGCTTCTCGCTGCGGCGCTTGGCGGCCTGGTGCCCGTCGGAGCTCACGTTCACCCTGGTGGTCGTCCCGGCCTGCCGGTCGCGCACGAAGACGTCGGCCTGGCCATTCGTGTCGCCCGGGACCAGGTTCGAGGCGAGCGAGACGAAGGCCACGGACCCGCCGTCCGCTGAGATCGAGGGCGTGTAGCTGACGTTGTTGGCCTGGTCGCCGTTGGATCGCACGCTCACCCGGCTGGTCGTGCCGGTCTGGCGGTCGCGTACGAACACGTCGTAGGTGTCGTTGGTGTCGCCGTCGACCAGGTTCGAGGCACCCGAGGAGTAGGCCACGAACCGCCCGTCCGCGGAGATCGTGGGATTGAAGCCCTCGCCGTCGGCCTGGTCGCCGTTGGAGTCCACATTCACCCGGCTGGTCGTGCCAGCCTGGCGGTCGCGCACGAACACGTCGCCCATGCCGTTCGTGTCGCCCGGGACCAGATTCGTGGCCACTGAGACGAAGACCACGAACCGTCCGTCCGCTGAGATCGAGGGCATGTCGCTGCCGCGGTTGGCCTGGTTGCCGTGGGAGCTCACACTCACCCGGCTGGTCGTCCCGGCCTGGCGATCGCGCACGAACACATCGGTCCGGCCATTGGTATCCCCCGCGACCAGATTCGAGCTGTCCGACACGAACGTCACGTAGCGCCCGTCCGCCGAGATCGAGGGCATTTCGCTGAAGCTGTCGGCCTGGCCGCCATTGGAGTTCACGCTCTCCCGGCTGGTCGTGGCCGTGGCACCGGCTGCGACCCCGGCCGTCGCGAACAGCAGACCCACACTCAAGACCGCGACGAACCCCCTCGGTCTCGGCATCGCCATGCATGCCGCGATCTGCTTCGCCCTTGCCGATGCCCTCGCTGCGTACGTCATCGCGCCGCCCGCTTCCCTGCCGAGGCGGAGTCCGACCGCGCCGCCCTCACTCAGCCAGACCAGCTGAGTCGCCGACCAGGTTGCCTCGGCCGACCGCAGGCGGACTTCGACGCCGAGCGGTCTACGCGACGGCAACACGTTGTGTCAGCGACACCATCCGTTTGGTTGGTTGCCGGAACGTGCCAATCAGGGATCGACCGGCCCATAGGAGACCACGATGTGCCCGAACATCGCAGTCATCGGTAGCGGCTATCTCGGCACCACCCACGCGGTCGGCATGGCGGAGCTCGGCTTCGATGTGATCGCTCTCGATGTCGACCGGGTCAAGATCGCTCGACTCCGTCGCGGCGACCCGCCCTTCTTCGAACCCAATCTCCGTGAGCTCCTGCAGCGCCACCTTGCGACCGGCCGGCTTCGATTCACCACGGAC
>DATFRX010000316.1:0-4860 GCA_035262905.1 Nocardioidaceae bacterium | reverse complement strand
CGACTTCGGGCGGTCCAGCACCTACGTCGAGACCATCGACCTGCCGCTGCTCGCCGAGCCGTCGGCCCGTTTCCTCAAGGCGCTCGACTTCTACGGTTTGGTGGAGCTCGAGTACAAGCACGACGCACGGGACGGCGAGTGGAAGCTGCTGGACGTGAACGCCCGTACCTGGGGCTACCACACGATCGGACCGGCGGCCGGAGTCGACTTCCCGTACCTGCTCTACCGCGACCAGCTCGATCTGCCGGTCGCGCCAGTGCACGCGCGTCCGGGCGTGCGATGGATCCGGATCGTGACCGACCTGCCGAACGCCATGCGCGACGTGGCGGCGGGTGACGTCAAGGCCGGCGACTATGTGCGCACGCTTCGCGGCATCGACACCGAGGCGGTGTTCTCGTGGCGGGATCCGTTGCCCGGCCTCTACGAGCTCGCCCTGTTGCCCTACCTCGCTGTGAAACGGGGGTTGTGACGTGGCGCCGGAACATGTGTCGGAGGTCTTCGAGTCGTCGCACGAGTTCGCGTTCTTCGACTACTTCCGGGTGCCCTACGCCGTACGGAGCGAGGGGCTCGGTGCCGAGCGGCTGGGCGGTCGGCTCGGCGTGCTGCGACCGGTCGAGCCGTTCAACGGCGACGTTCGCCAGCTGGTGTGGTGGCGAGGCGGGCCGGCGGATCGGGCGGGCACCCGCGCCGGCCAGTTTCAGCTCGCCGGGCTGACGATCGCGGCGCACGTCGCCACCGTCGGACCCGACGCGCTCCTCAAGGACCTCGGTGAGGGCTGGCAGCCGTTGGAGTCGATCGTCGACCAGGAGGGCAACCAGGTCGCCGCGGTATGGGAGAGCACCGAGGGCACGGTGTTCCTGCCGTTCGACCCGGGCGAGGTCATGCTCAACTTCTGGTCGGAGCGCTACCCGACGCTCGGTCGCCGGGGAGCCGGGCGGGCGGCCCGATCGGCGATGGTGCGCACCTACTACACGGTGCGGCCGCTGCTCCCTCGTCCGGTGCAGATCAAGCTGCGGCAGATCTTCGCCGCGCAGCAGGAGGTGCCGGACTTCCCCCGATGGCCGCTCGAGACCAGCCTGCACGACCTGTACGCGTGGCTGTTCGGACTGCTGACGTCGATCGCCGGCGGCCCGATCCCGTGGATCGACGTCTGGCCCGGCGGCAAGTCGTGGGCCTTCGTGCTCACCCATGACGTCGAGACCGACGTCGGGGTCGAGACTCGCGAGTTGCTGCGCGGACCCGAGCGCAAGCACGGCTACCGCTCGTCGTGGAACTTCGTCCCCGAGCGCTATTCGCTGGATCCCGCCGTGGTCAAGGAGCTGCAGGCCGAGGGCTGCGAGATCGGCGTCCACGGCCTGCGGCACGACGGGCGGGATCTGGTGTCTCGACGCGTGCTCTCGAAGCGGCTGCCGGCCATGCGGGCGGCCGCGGACCGCTGGCAGGCGGTGGGCTTCAGATCGCCTGCCACACAACGGCATTGGGCCCTCATGCCGCTGCTCGGGTTCGACTACGACACCTCCTACACCGACACCGATCCGTACGAGCCACAGCCCGGCGGCTGCTGCACGTACTGGCCGTTCTTCAACGAGCAGCTGGTCGAGCTACCCATCACGCTGCCGCAGGATCACACCCTGTTCCGGGTACTGCGCGACGCCGATCCCGACCTGTGGCGAGTGAAGGCCCTCGAGCTCCGTCAGCGGGGCGGGATGGTGCTCGTGCTGGCCCACCCGGACTATGCCGACGACCCGGAGATGCAGGCCGCCTGGGAGCGACTGCTCGCCGAGTTCGCCGAGGATCCCACGATGTGGCAGGCCTTGCCGCGCGAGGTCGCGTCCTGGTGGCGGGACCGAGCAGGGTCCCGGCTGGTTCGTGACGAGGACGGCTGGACGATCCTGGGGCCGGCTGGGGAGACCGGGCAGGTTCGCTTCAGCGCCTTGTCGGCCACCAACCACGAGACGCCCACGAACCACGAGGTCCAGGCGTGATCCGGTCGCGCAAGTCGAGCGGGCCTGGCGTAAGGCATCGGCCACACGTCGCCGTCATCGTCGAGAACCTGCCGGCGTACGCCGACACCCGGCTCCGCAAGCAACTGCGCGACCTGCTCTCCGACGGCTACCGGGTCTCGGTGATCACCCAGGCCGGCGAGGAGAACCAGCCCTATCGCGAGCTGGAGCACCTCACCCTGCTCGAGTACCCGCCGCCCGCCGAGCCGCACGGCCCGGTCGGCCACATGCGGGAGTACCTCACGTCGTTCCTGTGGGCGGCGCTGCGGCTGGCCCAGCTTCGGCGACGCGGGCGGATCGACGTCCTGCAGGTCTGCCAGCCGCCGGACGTCTACTTCCCGCTGTGCAAGGTCTCGCGCTGGCTCGGTGCCCGGGTCCTGGTCGACCAGCGGGACCTGATGCCGGAGCTGTTCGCGGCGCGGTTCCCGAACGCGCCACGGGCAGTCACGCCCGCGCTGCACTGGTTGGAGCGGCGCACCCAGCGCAGTGCCGACCACAGCATCGGCGTCAACGACTACCTGCGGGACCGGATGATCGACGCCGGCGGCCGGCCCGATCGGGTCTCGATCGTCCGCAACGGGCCGGTCCTCTCGCGGGTGGATCGCGCGGTCGCCGATCCGAGCTGGCGACGGCACGACCACCTGGCCAGCTGGATCGGCAAGATGGGCCGGCAGGACCGGGTCGACCTGGTGATTCGAGCGGCGGAGTACGTCATCCGCGATCTCGGCCGGGAGGACGTCGGCTTCGTACTCCTCGGCGACGGCGAATGTCTCGAGCCGATGCGCGAGCTGGTCCGGGAGCGCAATCTCGAGCAGTGGGTCTCGCTCCCGGGCTGGTTGTCCGAGGCCGAGGTCTTCGGCTGCCTGGCCGCGGCCGACGTCGGCATCGACACGTCGCTGCAGAGCGAGGTCTCACCCGTCAAGGCGATGGAGTACATGGCGCTCGGTCTGCCGGTGGTCGCGTTCGATCTGCTGGAGACCCGGCGTACGGTCGGGCTGGCCGGCGTGTTCGTACCGCCGGGCGACGTCGCGGCTTTCGGCGACGAGTTCGTCAAGCTGATCGACGATCGCGAGCGGCAGCAGAAGCTCGGTCAGGCGGGACGTGAGCGGGTGGAGCACGAGCTGGGCTGGGAGCGGCAGGCCGAGACCTACCTCGACGTCGTGCATGGCCTGACCGCCGAGTCGGCGACGTCCTGACTCCGGCGCTGTCGGCTCGACGGGCTAATCTGCGCGGGCGGCAAGAGTCCGTCGACGAGGAGGGCGCCATGGCAAGCTTCAGCCATTCCGACGATCTGCGGGGAGCGAAGTTCGCCGACGTGGACCTGCGCGGCTCGCGGTTCGTCGGGTCCGATCTGTCCGGTGTCGTGATGCGCGGCGTCCAGGTGGAGGCGGCCGACATCGATGCGCCGTGGCTCTCCGACGGTGACACGTTCTTCCGGGTCAACGGCGTCGACGTGATCCCCTTCGTCGAGGCCGAGCTCGATGCCCGCTTCCCCGGTCGTGGCCAACGGCGGGCCGCGGATCCGGACGGCCTGCGGGCGGCGTGGACGTCGCTCGAGCGGACCTGGGAGGCCACCCTCGAGCGCGCTGCGGCGATGCCCGACGGCACGGTCGACGTGTCGGTCGATGGGGAGTGGTCGTTCGCCGAGACGCTTCGGCACCTGGTGCTGGCCACGGACATGTGGCTGCGACGGGCAGTCCTCGAGGTCGGGCAGCCGTTCCACCCGCTCGGACTCATCGACGCCGGCTCGGCGGACGAGCCCGGCGTGGACCGGTCGATCTTCCGGACGGACACGCCGTCCTATGCGGAGGTGCTCGAGGTTCGGGCCGGCCGGGTCGCGATGGTGCGCGGCTTCCTCGCCACCGCCACGCCGGAGACGCTGGCCGCGACGCGCAAGAACCCACATGCCCCCGAATATCCGGAGACCACGCTCTCGTGCCTGCACGTGATCCTCGAGGAGGAGTGGGAGCACCACCGCTACGCCGTGCGTGACCTCGACGCGATCGAGGCGATGTCCGGCGACTGAGCCGACTGGTCCGCCGCCGCCGGCTCAGTCGCGAACCCGCCGGGCGTGGCCGCGCCCCGGGTGCCATGACTCGATCACCAGTCCGCCGCCGAGGTAGGTCAGCGCCACTTCGGTGATGTCGACCCTGAAGCCGTCCTCGGTCGGCACCGCGCGTCCGGAGATCTTCGCCTCGCCGGGCCACGCGCCGGGGTCGTCCTCAGGCGGGTCGACCGACGGGCTGTGCAGCGCGAGCCGTGGATCTCGTTGCAGGTCCGCGAGCTTGCGCGAGTCCGGCATCGAGCCGAACGTCAGCTGCTCGCCGATCTGGGTCTCGATGCCGCTGATCCGCGGCGAGCCGTCCGCGCGCAGCGTCGCCATCGTCTTGTGCTTGCGAGCCTGGAACAGCTCTCGCACTCGGGCGGCGAACTCCGGAGCGTCCGCCTCGATCTCTCCCCATGCCACCATGCGGGCAATCGTGGCAGAACGTACCGACAGCGGTGCCAGACCGAGCGGTCAGGTCACAGCATCGATGTCGGCGATCAGCGCGACGAACGCGACCACGCCAAGCGCGCCGAAGCCGAGCCGGGCCAGCCAGGCAGCTGTGCTCCTCGCCGGCCGTGACATCAGGCTCCCGATCCTCCGGACCAGATAGGCGATGCCGAGCCAGACGGCCGGCAGCCAGAACACCGGACCGATCCAGACGAGTAGGACCGCGGCGACCTTCCGGATGTCGGCCGTGCTGAACCAGCTGGTCGGTCGCAGCCAGCGTTCGGTGAGGATGGCGGCCACCGGAACGTAGACGAGCGGGATGACGAGGAACAGGATGACCGGCAGCCAGTCGGGATCGAGCAG